>DASTPO010000572.1:0-5892 GCA_035762225.1 Candidatus Angelobacter sp. | reverse complement strand
CGCTCGCATGTGAAGGGGCGCACCGGAGCGATCGACCAGTGACCGCCCTGGCGTGGATCGAGTATCGAGGCGAAGATAGCAGCGCTGTCATACCGGGGCCAGCACAACCAGTCTATGGAGCCAAAGCGTGATACCAGCGCCGTGGATCGACAGTTGCCAATGATGCCATAGTCATCAATCATTGCCGGTTGATGCTGGGCAGCATTGTGGGTTGAGGGGTCTCCAGGCTGGGCGCGCATAGTCCGATAAAGAGCGTGTTCCAAAAGTTAAGATTACACCCTTGGCCGTGCCAAATTCACTCGTGAGGTCTGCCAATGTCATGTCGTTCGTAGACGGATATCAAGGAGCGGGAGGAAGATGGGAAAGGCCGATCAGTCGGGACAGTAGATAGACGCCGCAGATTCCTTGCGCCGCAAGATACTTTCAGGAAGCATCGGAGGCGCCGTCCGGCGCGTGTTCTTAGCTGCATTCCACAGATACATGCTGGCATATGATCGCCAGGGCCGCCAGGTTGCGGCGCGCTCCATCAGGCCACCCGAAGTTGTCATGCCGAGCCCGCGCAGAACGTCACCGTCAGAGCAAGGGAATGTGTCAGGGTCTCCCAGGGCTCGCATCGCTACGTATTGAGCCGTGGCATGATCGATGCCGGGAATTTCGCTGAGGGTCGCTGTGAAGGCGTCGCAATCGACGATCCTCTCAAAGTTAATCCGGCCATCAACGACCGCGCGCGCCACGGCCTGAATTGTCTGCGCTCGCTTCCCGCCTATGCCGGCCAAGGTCAAATGTGCATCGGCCAGCTTTTCTGGCGTGGGAAACAGACAGATGAGACCAGATGCAAGGGACACCGGCTGTCCGAAACGCTTTGCCAGCTGTCCTGCCAACGCCGCCGCGGCCTTCACTGGGGTCTGCTCCCCGAGGATTGCTCGCGTGGTCAATTCAAAGCCGTCCCAGCAGCCGGGAACCCGCAGCCCCGGTTTAACTGCAATCAGGGCTGCCAGCTCCGGATCGCCACCAAGCCCCTGTTCGATAGCCGCCCAATCAACATTCAGGTCAAACATGCGGCGGATGCGTTCGATGATCACAAACAACAACTGCGGCTGCGCGATCTGTACCCGCACGGCGAGCGCCAGGCTCGCTTCGTCAAGAGAGACTTCAAAATAGCCTGGGCAGCCGTTGAGTGAGATGGAACGACGGTAGCGTTGATTGTCCACGGCTTCAACGCCGGGTACGGCGCGCGCGGCCAAGAACTCCAGCATGCCCTTCCAGTGATACGGCGGACGGAAGCGCAAGCTAAACAGATATTCATTCTCCGGTTGCGTGGGCTGCTGCCGGGTCAGGCGCCTGATTTGCGTGGGCGTTCTGTTATAGGTCTTGCGGATAGCCGCGTTGAACCGGCGCACGCAGCCAAAGCCGGCGGACAGCGCGATGCTATTCATGGGCAGCCTGGTTTCATCGATCAGCTTCTTCGCGAAATGCAGGCGCCGCGTCTGTGCGACTACGTTAGGCGGCGCGCCTAAATGCCGGATAAAAAGCCGCCGAAGGTGCCGCGTCCCCACACCCACGCGTTCCGCGAGCGCTTCCATTCCGCCATCGTCCAGGCCGCACTCGCCAATCAGGCGCAAGGCTTTCGAAACTGTGTTTGAGGTGCCGCACCACGCCGGCGTTCCCGGCGAGCATTCAGGGCGGCAACGCAGGCACGGCCTGTATCCGGACTCAGTGGCTGCGGCGGCCGTGGGAAAGTAACAGACGTTTTTCTCTTTCACCGTCGGCACGGGGCAGATGGAGCGGCAATAGATCCTGGTGCTCCGTACGCCAATAAAAAACTTGCCGTCAAAACGCGGATCGCGCGAGAGCCGCGCGCGTGAACATATCTGCCAGTCCAGGGTCATAATGTTTTCTGTCGCAAGAGACAAACCGTCCGTTGCCGATGCGACATGTGTCCATGATACTCGAGCCGTCCACTTCGGGTGGACGTTTTCGGACCGGCATCGGACGCGTGCCAAACACCAGACGAAACGCGTCCGCTAACGTCCAACGTACCCGCGTCTCGTTCGCTATAGTCGAGCACGGAACGCCGGGCTGCCACTACGTTTTGCGCGTGCCCAGAAATCTCGACCGAAGGACCGCAATGACTCCTTTTCGCACCACAGCTTTAGCCGCCCTCTCCCTGGCAACGCTTGCCTTTGCCGGAGCCGGACCATTTCGTTCGGCAAAAACGAGCCTTGATGAGGTGGACCGTTCGGTCAGGCCCGGCGACGATTTCTACCGCTTCGCCAATGGAAGCTGGCTACGGACGGTCACCATACCTGCCGGGCAGTCAAGTTACGACACGCGTGCTCTTTTAAATGAAAAGACAGGCCAGCGAGTGCGCGATCTGGTACAGGAAGCGGCCGCTTCCCATGCTGCCAAAGGTAGCCTTGAACAAAAGGTCGGCGACTACTATGCCAGCTTCATGGATCAGGACGCCATTGAGGGACGTGGACTGGCGCCCCTGGCCGGCGAACTGGCCACAATCTCAGCCATAAAGAATAAGTCTGCTCTGTCAGGTTACCTGGGTGCGACTCTAAATACAGAGGTTGACGGGCTCACCACCAATGCTGACCATGTCTTTGGCCTGTGGGTGAACCAGGGTTTTGAAGACCCAAAGCACAACGTTCCGCAGCTGTGGCAGGGCGGGCTGGGAATGCCTGACCTGGAAAGCTACCTGGATCAGTCCTCGAAAACGTCTGACGCGCGCGCTCACTACCAAGCGCATATTGCAGCAATGTTAAAGCTGGCAGGTATCGGTGATGCTGAAGCCAAAGCAGCGCGAATCCTGGCGCTGGAAATCAAGATGGCGCACACCCATGCACCAGACGCCGATGCTGCTGACACCTTCAAACAGAATAATCCGTGGAAACGGCCAGACTTTCGCGCCAAGGCCCCGGGCATGGATTGGGACGCTTACTTCAAAGCGGCGGGGTTTTCCCGCCAGATGGATTTTCTGGTATGGCAGCCAAGCGCAGTTACGGGCTTAGCCGCACTGGTGGAGAGCGAGGGGCTTGAGGGCTGGAAGGATTATCTTGCCTTCCACATGATTGAACACTATGCCGCCGTGTTGCCCAAAGACCTGGCGGCTGAGCACTTCGCGTTCGCTGGTGGTGCTGCGGACCGTGGAAAGGCAGGCATAGTCGCCACCAATGGCGCGGTGGGGCATGCCGTTGGCCAGCTCTATACGCGGCGTTACTTCCCGCCGGAGGCCAAGGCCAGAACGCAAGCCATGGTCAGCAACTTGATCGCCGCTTATCGCACTCGGATTGCAAATCTTCCCTGGCTGACGCCGCAGACCAGGGAAAAGGCTTTGGCCAAGCTGGCTGCGCTCACCGTCGGCGTCGGCTATCCGGATAAATGGATTGACTACGCGACGCTCGAAGTTGTGCGTGGCGACGCGTTCGGCAATATGCGCCGGGCAGAGGCCTTCAATCGCTTGCGCCATCTGGCCCTGCTAAAGCAGCCGGCCGATCCGGCCGAGTGGCGAATCGATCCGCAAATTGTCGGCGCGGTGATCGTCTTCAGCCCCAACTCGGAATTCTTTTCGGCCGGACTGTTACAGCCGCCGTTTTTCGATAGCCAGGGTGATGCCGCCACAAATTACGGTTCTGCCGGCGCCGGTATGGCACATGAAATCAGCCACAGCTTTGACGAACTCGGCAATATTTACGATGCTCACGGCCGCCTCGGCCATTGGTGGACCGCCAGTGATCTGGCCCAATATCACGCGGCGGGTGAGAAGCTGGCAGCGCAATACAATGGCTATTGCCCGTTCCCCGATGCCTGCCTAAACGGGAAACAGACGTTGAACGAAAATATTGCCGATCTGGCGGGATTGCTGGTAGCGCACGATGCCTACGTTCTCTCCCTGAAGGGCCAGCCCGATGTAGTGATCGACGGACTGAGCGGCGAGCAGCGTTTCTTTCTCGCATTTGCGCAACGATGGCGGAAGTTGCAGAGCGAAGGCGCCCTGCGCAAGCAGATTGCAACCGACATTCACCCGCCAGGGGAATTCCGCAGTGATACAGTACGAAATATGGATGCCTGGTACAAAGCCTTCAACATCGCTCCCGGCGATAAACTTTTTCTCAAACCGGAAGATCGCGTCCGGATATGGTGAAACCGCCGTTGCGTATCGCCTTTGTGGAGTGGCCGGAGCTTCTCTCGATAGGCGACGCACGGTGGAGCGAAATGCGGTCGGCGGTCACGAATGCGCGTCCGGACCTGTTGATCACCAACGAGGTGCCGTTTGGGCCGTGGCTTGCAGATAGCGCCATCTTTTCCGAACGCGAAGCGCTTCTCAGCATTCGCGCACATGAAGAGGGGCTTCAAGGGCTCATCGATCTCAAAATTCCTGCGGTGATCTCCTCGCGACCCGTGTGGAACGGCGCGCGGCTGGCGAACGAGGCCTTCGTGCTTGAGAGCGGCGTTGCCCGTCCGTTGCACCGCAAGCAGTATTTTCCCAACGAACCTGGATGGTTTGAACGCGAATGGTTTCGCGGCGACGCCTCAGGCTTCAGCGTGGCCGAAATCCTGGGAATCAAGGTTGGAGTGCTGGTGTGTACCGAGGCCATGTTCAACGAGCACGCGCGGGTTTACGGAAAACAGGGAGCTTCGCTCATCGCGGTGCCCAGAGCCACCGGTACCGATCAGGACCCGTGGAAAGCCGCAGGAGCAATGGCCTCGCTGGTCGGCGGTGCCTACGTTGTGAGCTCGAACCGCGTCGGCGTTTCCGGAAGTGGCACGTCTTTTGGTGGAGGTGGCTTTGCTTTCGCGCCGAAGGGACGATTGTTATCCGCAACCAGCGCGGACAATCCCGTGCAGACATTTGAGCTAGACCCAGGTTTGGCGGACGCCGCCAAACGCGAGTATCCCTGCTATATCCCAGAAAACGATTGACCGGTTCGGCATCTGTCGCGTTAGGGCGGACATTTCACTGACGCTTTTCACTCATCACTCAAAAAATATCTTGTCACGGGCGGCCACCACAGCACCGACAGTCAGGCGCTCTTGATCGCGCTTTCCCGGATCATCCTTGCGTACACCTGAGCGCTGGGGCGCGGTGTTCTGGTTTGTGTGGCGGGATCGAGTTCATAGAGTCCAAAGCGAAGATGCCAGCCTTCGCCCCATTCAAAATTGTCGGCCAAAGTCCAATGGAAGTACCCACGAAGGTCGATACCCTCGGCCAGTAGCCCGCGCATCTGGCCAACAATGGATTCAATCGCCCACGGCCGGATGCGGTCCTCGCGGTCCGGCACTCCGTTTTCCAGAATGTAGATGGGCTTTTTGAAGGGCGCAAAATGCTCCACCGCCTGCCGCAAACCTTCGGGATAAACCTCGCCGTAGGGAACTTCGATGCCGGAATCGCCCTGCGGCTTGTGAGGAGGAACGGAGATCTGGAGAAAAAGAGTCTTCAGGCTTCGCGGATCAAAGCCCACGCGCAGGCGACTGTAATAGTTGATGCCCACGAAATCGCAGGAGCCTTTTACCTCCGGCAGGCTATGGCCAAACTTGTTCAACGGAAATGGTGACCGTCCGTTGCCGATTCCTTCGGCGAAGTTGTCATTGAACCGGCGGTGAATGAAGCCGCAGAGCCAGCGATCGACGACAGAATCCGGCCGGCGCGGCTTGAAGACTACAAAGTGTTGCGCCCAGCCTACGTTCGCTCCGGCCTGGAGCGAGTGGATCGTTTGATAGGCGGCCGCGTGGGCACGGCAGAGATTGCTGGTCACCCTGGCTGCCCGCAGGAAGCGCCCTTTTTTGCCGGGCGGAAATTCACCCAGAAAGTATCCCAGTGAGACATAGACGTTGGGCTCGTTGAAGGTGATCCAATCACGGCAAAGGTCGCCCAGCGCGGCGATC
>DASTPO010000571.1:0-13242 GCA_035762225.1 Candidatus Angelobacter sp. | reverse complement strand
CTTGCGCATATTGTCGATCAGTTCCGGGCCCTGTATACCGTCAGGAAAGCCGGGAAAATTTTCCACCAGCGTGGTAAGCGAGAGCTGGCCTCCGGGCTCATGGCCTTCAATCACCAGCGGGCGCAGGTTGGCGCGGGCGGCATAAATGGCGGAAGTCAAGCCGGAACAACCGGTCCCCAGGACCACGGTATCACGAACGGAAGTTTCCATAGCGTCCATTAGATTCATGACCTTCGATGTAAGTTTCAGGGCTTTCCGGGAGCCGGATTTGGCGCCGAACCGCGTTTCTTCGCAGGCTTCCTGGTCCCGCTTTTGGCGGCCGCTGGATTCAGCCACGCGATGTCCGCGCGAAACTCAGTGCGCAACCCCAGGGCGTTGCGGTACCGCGACATTATCTCGGAAGCCTGGTTGAAGAACGGGTCGTAGGCGCTCTGATCGACTTCCTGGCAGCGGGCCAACGCTACCGAACTCTTGCCCAGACGCTCAATCCTGATGCGTGTTACCGGCGTATCCACGGAAAGAACCGTCCCGGGCAGGGCTGCGCCGGCGGAGACGCGGTCTTCCATGGAAATCTCAAGAAATTCCTTGGGATCGCGCGCGTGCAGGACCAGCAGTTCGATGGTGTTGGTGGAATCCGAACTCATCGAGTATTGCGCGGTCATCAGCGGCACGGCGCTGACAAAGTCACGGCGCAGCCGGACAAACTTTGAGTCCGGAGCGTCCTTCAATGTGGTGCGCCCGCGCGAGAGCTCGAAGTCAGTGCTGAACTCGGGCTTGGCCTGGACCGTGGCCAGGACGCTCTTGAGGATGGCTTGCTCATCCGCGTCGGGCGTACACACATTCAAATAATTCACCTTGACCTGCGGCTTGCCTTCCGGCTTCTGGGGGGCAGGGGCTTGTTCCTGCTGGGCGGCAAAGGCGCCGCCCGCAAATAAAATTGCGATCATCAGCGAGTGTTTCAGCACGGTTGGATTGTAGCATCAGGGAAATCGGTAATCGGGCAACATCACTTCTTCAGGAACGTGTCCACCCATCCGCCGACCGTGGAGTACCAGAGCTGGCTGTTTTGCGGCTTCAAGACCCAGTGCCCCTCGTCAGGGAAGTAGAGCATTTCCGACGGGACCTTCAAGCGCTGCAACGTGGTAAACAGCTGGAAGCCCTCCGAGACGTCGAGCCGGTAATCAAGCTGGCCATGGACCACCAGCGTGGGCGTCTTGAATTGCGCGGCAAAAAGATGCGGCGACCATTTGCGATAGCCTTCGCGGTTGGTCCACGGCGTATCGCCAAATTCCCATTCAGGAAACCAAAGTTCTTCAGTGCTGCCATAAGCGGACTCGGTATTGAACATGCCGTCATGCGAGACCAGACATTTGAAGCGCGTGGTGTGGCCGAGGATCCAATTGATCATGTAACCGCCATAACTGGCGCCAAGGGCGCACTCGCGGTCCTTGTCAATGAAGGGAAATGTTTTCTCGGCGTAATCCAGGCCGTTCATCAGGTCGATGTAGGGTTTGCCTCCCCAGTCTTTGTTGATGCCATCAATGAAAGCCTGGCCGTAACCGGTGCTACCGCGCGGATTGATCATCACCACCACGTAGCCGTTGGCGGCGAACAGCTCCGCATTCCAGCGATACGACCACTCGTCTCCCCACTGGCCCTGGGGGCCGCCATGAATGAGGAATTTGACCGGATATTTCTTGTCTTTATCAAAGTTCGGCGGCTTCACCAGAAAGCCCTGCACCTTTGACCCGACGGCGCCGGTAAACCAGAAAGATTCCAGAGGCTGCATCACCACGGCGGCCAGAACCGCGTCATTCATATGGCTCAGTTGCTCCGCGCCATCTTTGACCGGAAAGACCTGAACGGAGTCAGGCTTCTGCGTGTTCTTTGAGCTTTCGATTGTGGCTTTGTAGATTTCGCCTGGGGCGACGACAGAAGCGCGGGTGAACACCAAGGTCTTTCCGTCCGGTGTGACTTGGAGTTCATCGTTGGCGCCACGGAATAATTCCACTGGGTGACTGGGCCTGGCGATCTCCAGGCGATAGATCGGCATCTCACCACGGTTTTCGGAGGTGAAAAATATGGCACTCGAATCGGGCGACCATGCGATAGTCTCCACCCACTGGTCAAAGCCTTCCGTGAGGTTCTTGATCTCGTGCGATTTGCGGTCATACACAACCAGGCGGAAGCGGTCACTCTCATAGCCGGCGCGCTTTTGCATGCGCCAAGCCAGCCACTTGCCGTCAGGAGAGTAAAGCGGGGTGGAATCTCCGCCCGGGCTGGTACTCAACTTTTTGGGTTCGCCGCCGGTGATGGGCACTGTGAAAATATCGTTGTTGGTGCTGGTGGCGCCGACCTCATCCCAGTTGCTGGTAAACGCCACTTCTTGTCCGTCAGGAGAAATGGCGTAGGGATCCTGGCCGCCAAGGCTGAAGGGCGGGACGTCATGATCGCCTGGAGTCAGGTCCCTGGCCACACCTCCATCGGCTGAGACCACAAACAAGTGGCTACGTTTCTTGATGGTGAAGTGGTTCCAATGACGGAAGAGCAGGCGATCAAAGACCATGGCTTTAACCTTGGACTTGGCGGCGGCCTCTTCGCTGAACTTGTTGCATGCGTCATCCATGCAGCCGGGAAAAACGTCTGAGGTGAAGACGATGTACTTGCCATCGGGCGACCAGATGGCGCCGTCCGCTTCTGAAGAAATGCTGGTGATTTTCCGCGGCGTACTGCCAGGGGTTCCGGACGCCGAATCGAAACTGTTAGTCCAGACCTGTGAGCCGCCATCCGCGGCGCTGACGTAGAGATAGCTTTTTCCATCGGGCGCCCAACGTCCGCCCATCTCGCCGGCTGCAGTTGCGGGCAGTTGTTTGGCGTCGCCTCCCGCCAATGGAATCACCCAGAGGTGAGTCGTCTTGGTATTGGCCTTGAGATCGACGTCCATGGCGGAAAACAGCACCCATTTGCCGTCCGGGGAGATGGCCGGGCCGCCGACGCGCTTAAGCGCCATCATGTCCTCAAAGGTGAAAGCCTTTTGGGTTGCTGCATGAAGGGAAAGCTGACCAAAAGGCCCGCCAATGAGTAAAATAGCGGTGATTAAAAGAGCTGACAGCGTAAAACGTCGCATTCGGGGTCTCCTCAGGGAAAGCACGCCAGTTTAAAGCCTTTTCCGATTTCAGACCATAGCAGGGCCGCGACTACGACGCTCACGCACTTATTCCAGGACCTAATAGAGGCAGCCTCATGAATGTTTTGAAAGCCGGACGGTGGGCCATTGTGGTGACATTTCTTTTGCTGGCGCCCGCAGCTTCGTTCGCCGATACCAATTGCGATGAAGGCAGCGGCCCGCTCGATCCGGCCCAGCCCAAGGGCATGACCGTCCAGGAGATCATCCAGAAATTTGCCGCCAGGGAAACTGTTTTTCAACAAGCGCGGAACAACTACACGTACACGCAGGACATCACGGTACAGCAACTGGATGGGAATACGGTATCCGGCGAGTACCGCCTGGTGCAGGACATTACCTATACCGACAAAGGCGAGCGGATTGAGAACGTTACGTTTGCGCCGCAAAATACGCTGACTGAATTGCAACTGAGCCGGGAAGACTTTGAGGATTTCCGCTACAAGATGGCCTTCATCATGACCACGGCGGAATTGCCGCAATATAACCTGCTCTATGTGGGCCAGCAGCACGTGGACGAAATCGATACCTACGTTTTTGATACCGCTCCCAAAACGATTGAAAAGGGCCAGCGCTATTTTCAAGGCAGGCTCTGGGTTGACCAGCATGACCTGCAGATCGTAAAAAGCTGCGGCAAGACCGTGCCCCAGACCGTGGCAACCAAAAAGAAGAAGAATGTGCAGGAAAACCTCTCACCCAAGTTTGTGGCCTATCGGGAACAGATTGACGGCGTGTATTGGTTTCCCACCTACATCCGGGCCGAGGACACGCTGCATTTCAGCACCAATGACGTGCACATGCGCGAAATCATCAAACTCACGAATTACAAGCGCTTTGGTTCCAAGACGAAAATTATTTTCAAGGGCGAAGCGAAAGACCAGCCCAAAGACGATAAGGATACACCCAAGAAATAACCGGGTGAACAACGCTTTAATACCAACGGGCCATCCGCTGCGATGGCCCGTTTAGTTTTGTAAAACCGGGGCAAACCGGCGTTGCCTGAGTGGTCTTTTCCGCATCTAAAACTGCATAGATCAGAGGGAAAGACCATGAAATATTCCAAGCTTGCGCCACGCGTCTGGCTGCCCCTGCTCGTCTTATTACTGCCCCTTACCCTGACTGCTGAGACGAATTGCGAGGACGGGAATGGCCCGCTCAATCCCGCGCAGCCTCAGGGCATCAGCGCACAGGACATCATCCAGAAGTTTGCGGGCAAAGAAGGCATCTTTAAGGACGCGCGCAACCACTACGCGTACACCCAGGATGTGATCGTCCAGACACTCGACGGCAGCACCGTGGACGGCGAATTCCGCGAGACCACCGACGTGCTTTATGACGACCGCGGACAGCGCGTGGAGAAGGTGACATATGCTCCGCCAAACACGCTGAAGAGCATCTCGATCACCAAGGAAGATTACGACGATTTTCGCAACCGGCTACCGTTCGTGCTCACCAGCCAGGACCTGGGCGAATACGAGGTGCATTATGAAGGCCAGCAAAAGGTGGACGAGCTTGACACCTACGTCTTCGACGTGGCCCCGAAGAAGGTCGACAAGAACGGAGGCCCGCGCTTTTTCCAGGGACGAATCTGGGTGGACAACCGTGACTTGCAGATCGTAAAGACCTGCGGCAAAAACGTGCCGGACATCCGCAAGAAGAATGAAGAAAATCTCTCACCGAAATTTGTGACCTACCGCCAGCAGGTGGACGGCGAATACTGGTTCCCCACCTACACCCGGGCCGACGACGAACTGCATTTTTCAACCGGCGACGTGCACATCAGGGAGATAGTGAAATATGCGAATTACAAACGCTTTGGCGCCAAGACGCGGATCATCTACGGAGGCGAGGTGAAGGGCCCGCCGCCGAAATAATTCTGTGTGGAATCCGGTGATGTAGCAGATCAGGCTTCCTGCGGCTTTACGAAATTGCAGGGGAAGCAGGTGGGCTAGTGGTGGAGAAGCCACATCAGCCACCCGGCCACAAACAATCCGGCCAACGCCATGCCGAAGCAGTAGGCGCCATAGCGGATCATTTCATTGGGCGTATTGCGCTGGGTGATGCCGAAGACAATCGAGAAAAAGCAGGCGAACAGGGCCGCGGCGGAAAAGTGGGAGAGTTGCAGAGCCAGAATCATTGTTTCTTCCCGATAGCGATGTGGTAGGCGTCAACTACGGCCATGATATTCAGCAGGCCGGCCACCACAATGAATTTTGTTCCGTAATCGGCGTTGGCAGTGGTGATGTTGGTGCCGCCCCATTCAAAGATGCGTCCCAGGATATAGAGCAGTCCGGAGCCGAAATCGCCGACAAAGCCGAGGATATCCAGCAGATCGCCGGTGTTGGGCTTGTAGATTTTTCCTTCCATGGCCAGCCCAAAGGCGAACATGAGCACAACGGCGAACATCAGCAGCAAACCGCGGATCCAGCGCTTCTGGATCAGATGTCCTGCGCCGGGAATCAGCCAGCCTACCGCCGGAGCCAGCATGGCAATGGGTGTTAAAGGAACGGACGCGGCAGTGGTCTGCGCGCCAGGTGTGGTTGTTTCGGTTTTTGCCATTAAATGAGGACCAGTTCGTTCTGTATTTTACCTGTTACTTCCGCCGCGCCGTTGCGCGTGAGCATGTTGACCTCACTGCGCACGCCGAACTCCGGCAGGTAGATGCCCGGCTCAATGGAGAAGCAGGTGTTGGGAATGATTTCGCGATCGTCCTTGGTTTCCAGGTTGTCCATGTTGGCGCCGTTGCCGTGAACGTTGACGCCGATGGAATGACCAGTGCGATGCGTGAAAAATTCCGCGTAACCGGCATTGCTGATGTGCTCGCGGGTCACCTGGTCCACTTCCCAACCGGCGATGCGCCGTTTGCCGGCGAACGCCTCAATCACTTTTTTCACTCCGGCATCGCGGGCGCCGCTGACAATATTGAAAATCTCAACCTGCTTAGCTGACGGTGTGCCGATGACGCCGGTCCACGTGATGTCGTAATACGTGGCGTTAGGCGTGTTCTTCTTGGCCCAGATATCGAGCAGCACGTGGTCGCCGGGTTTGATGGGAGATGAAGTTTCGGCGCTTGGCCCATAATGCGGATCGCCGCTGTGGCCGTTGACGGCAACGATAGGCAGATCTTCCGTGACCAGATCATGGCGGCGGAAGGCCTCGGCAAGCCATTGCTGCATTTCAAATTCATGAGTGCCGCCGTTGCGGGCGCGCCGGCCGATCTCCTTGAAGCATTCAGGGACAATGGCGTCAATGGCGTCGCGCGCGGCAAAGTGGCTGGCAATCTGCTCTTCGCTCCAGGCCGCCTCAAACCTGGCCACCAGGTCGCCCGAACTGGCGATTTCCTTGCCAAAGCTGCGCACCAGCTCCACGGTACCGGCATCGACCAGGCCGATATAGGGAATCAGGTTGTTGGGCGAATACTGCATGGCCACCGTGCGGTGGCGGACCAGCATGGCTTGCAGATTGTCCCAGAGCTCGCGCCAGGAAGAGTATTCACGCTTGCTGCCGGGTAGGGAATCGAGGCGTGTGGATTCAATCCGGTGCACCAGCTTGGTGGGCTCGCCTTCGCGAGGGATGATATAAAACCAGCGGCGCGTGACCATCGAGTTGTCCGGCAGTCCCAGAACTTTATAGGAAATGGGATCCCGGTGATGATGGTCATAAAACAGCCAGGCATCGAAGTTGCGCTCATGCAGGGCTGACTGGATGGCTTTCAGGTCCATAAAAGTTACTTCTATTTAACCACATTTTTCGGAATGGCCGGGAGCGAGCAGGCCCCAGTGTACGATCCCTCGTACCGACCCGGCCAGCTATACCGTGATTACCGTGAGGCTGGGAAATGCCGACGGGTAGAGGTGGTCGTCGAGAGTCAACAGGCGATAGCCGCGATGCGACGCGTGCGCGCCGATCAGGAAATCGGCCAAAATCCGGCGTGGCCCCGGATCGCGTTGTTTCCTTCTTCTTGACGCGTATGCCTGGAACGCCCGTCCCGCAAGGCGCCAAATCTCTTCATCCAGATCAAACTCGATACTGATACCGGTGTCGGAACAAAACCTGTTGAGAAATGCTTCTGTTCGTCCTGGCGCGGCGATCAGTTCGGCAAATACCGGTGCGCTCAGTACCAGCGAGCCGCGTCCCAAAGCATCATCAAGGGCCTTTTGAGCGGCATTGCTGACAGCCAGGTCACGGTCCCAAAGCGCAACAATCACATTGGTGTCGACAGAGGTCGTCATCGTTCGCGCATCGCCCGCATCCAGCGAATGATCGCTTTCTTGCCAGAGCCGATTCCGCGGTTGCCGATCCCCCGGTACTTGGCAAACGGACTTTTTGCTCTCACCGGGCGCACTCTGACGCCGGTCTTGTCCTCTTCAAACAGCAAGACGTCGCCGGCGCGTACCCCGAGCGCCTTGCGGATAGCAAGAGGCACGGTAATCTGTCCTTTCGATGTAATCTTTGCCTGTTTCTCCACGTGCCCAGCCCCCAATTCCTTACTCTATTATACAGATCCTTACTTTGGGATCAATGAACTAAAGCATGGGCGTGGAATGAGCTTGACCTCTGTCCCCTCCAACTCTCAGAGAAGTTGGGCCTCGATCTTTATGAAACCACCTTCGCCGCCGCTTCTTTCGGCATCAGCGTACGGTCATAGATCCACAGCAGCAGAGCGGTCAGAACACCCACTCCTGTTATCACCCAGAACATGCGGGTCGGCTGATGAGTAACCTCGCCAAAATGGTGGACAAGCTTTCCGCCGAACCACCCGCCAACCAGCGAGCCGATCCCTATCGGCAGAAAAGCAAACCCCAGGTAGGTTCCTTGCTGTCCCGGTGGCGCGAGCCGCGATACATATTCGTAATAGCGCGGCGAAAGGATTATCTCGCCTATGGCGATGCAGATCAGGGTAATGTAGGCCATCACCACCGAGGGATGGATAATCAAAGCGATCCAAGCCATGGCTGAAACCAGCGTTCCCAGTGTGATCGCGCGGAATGCCGGCAATTTCTGCAGAAGCAGACCGATTGCCACAGTGAGGCAAATGACCATGACTGGGCCAGTCCCCAGCATGAACGCAGTATCGGCTTTGGGATTGATGTAGTCGTGCACGTAGAGTGGCAGGGTAAGAAATTCCTGCCAGTAAACGATCCAGTAACCGGAAAAGATTACCAAGAACCACATGAATCGGTTGAGTCCCGCAAGCAGAACTAGAAGAAGTAGAAACCAAACATACCAAGGGACAGTAAAACCGTAAATCCAAGCGGAAACTTTTAGAACTATTGCGATCAACGCTACAGGGAGAACCAACCGATAATTACCCAACACCACAGAGAAATTTTTTAAAGTCTGCAGAACGGTTGGCGGCGGAGCATCTTCCGCTTTCCGCGGTTCGCGGAAAAATATTACGACAACAAAGATCATCACGAAAACGCTGAGGGCCGCCACACGAAAAACGTTCTCGACGCGCATGTGGTTCTCCACCCAGGAAGCGGTGTACGGCCCAGCGGCGCCACCAATGTTCACCAGCGTGTAGTAGATGGAAAAGCCGAGAGAACGCACATTCTCCTTCGAGCCCCGCGCCGTGGTACCCGCCACGGAAGGTTTCACAAGAGCTACGCCGAGCGCGGGAAGTATCAAAACGATCGTTACCAGCGCCTTAAGAGGCATTGCGCTGCGTAAAGGCACAAGCCAGGACGCACCGAGTGATCCGAGCAGGAAATACGAGCCACTCAGGATCAAATATGCCAAAGCAAGCGCACGGCGAAATCCGAGCTTGTCGGCAATCGTGCCCCCGAAAATTGCAAGAAACCACACCCATCCGCCGAACTGTCCACTCAGCGTGCTTGCCTCCTCTGCCGAAAAACTAAGGTTCTCATGCAGATAGCGAACGATCACAGTGAACACGGCGTAATACGAGAGCCGCTCAAACAGTTCCGTGATATTGGCGACCCAGAACGGGCGCTCAAAGCCGGTCTTTATCTGCTGCAAGCGATCAGAAAAGGACAAAGTGTTCTCCTTGACAGTCACCTTCACTGGCTGCCCGGCGCCAGCGCGCCGGCCAGTCGTTGCTCCACCGCCGTCCGGCCCAGGCCGGTGATGCGGACGGTCTTGTTTCTACTGGTTTCGCCGCTGGCTATGGTAACGGAGGAGCGAGGAATTGCAAACAACTCCGCGAAGAATTCAATCACCGCCTGATTGGCCTTGCCCTGGACAGGAGGAGCGGTCAAGGCAAGTTTCAGTGAGTCACCCAGCACGCCGGTGATCGCGTTCTTGCGGGCGCGGGGATGGACTTTCACTGAGAAAACAATTCCTTGCGCAGTTTCGCGGAGTGGAAGCATGACGCAACAGCATGATACAGGCAGCATGGACGGGCAGATCATGTTCGACTAGCCAGTTCTACCTCATCGGTTGAAGCCACTAACGTTGGGAGCCTACACGCAGGCATAAATGCCTGCTCCACCGCGGCCTGGACAGCGGTTCCAGATTGTTTCATGCAGGCTTGGGCCTGACACCGAAAATGGCGGTGCCCACACGCACGCAGGTTGAGCCCTCTTCGATGGCGACGTCAAAGTCGTGCGACATGCCCATGGAGAGCGTCTCCATCTGGATGGCCGGCAGCTTGCGGGCGGAGATCTGGTCGCGCAGGTCGCGCAGAAGACGGAAGAAAGGCCGCGCGCCTTCAGGGTCCTGGGTAAACGGCGGCACGGTCATGAGGCCGCGAATCCTGAGGTGGGTGAGTTGCGGCGCGGCGCGAAGGAGATTTTCGAGCTCCCGGGAATCCAGAGGGATGCCGGCTTTGCTTTCTTCATGGCCGACTTTTATTTCGATCAGCACACTGAGTTTTTTTCCTGCCGGTTCTGCTGCCTGGTTGAGTTTTTCGGCAAGGCGCAGCGAGTCCACGGAATCGATGGCGTGGAACAACTCGACTGCCTTCTTCGCTTTATTGCTTTGCAGATGGCCGATCAGATGCCACTCCGCGTCCTGGCAGTCGGCCAGGGCAGAGGCTTTGCCATCGAACTCCTGCACGCGGTTTTCGCCGAAGACGCGCAGTCCGGCGGCATAGGCTTCTTTGATTCGTTGCGGTTCCACGGTCTTGCTGACGGCCATGAGAGTAATGGAGTCTGGGTTGCGCCTGACCCGCGCCGCTGCGCTGGCGATGCGTTGGCGGATGGCGGCAACGTTTTCGGCAACGGACATGGAGAAACAAATCTACCACGGAGACGCAGAGACACTGAGAAAACGGAAAATTGCAGAGTCGCAGGAACGGTCGAAAGGCGGAAAAACTATGGGCGCGAATTGTCGCGCGAAATTGTTGCCGCCAAGGATTCGAAGGGCGCAAAGCAGAAGGTCTTCGCGCCCTCTGCGCTGAAATTATTTTTTCTCGTCCAGAGGCTTGCGGGCAAAGTGATAGAGCGACGCGGCCAGCAATCCGAACATGACCACGCCAAGGATGTTGGCGAAATCGGCATGGTCAGCAATAAAGTGAAGCTTCGGCCCCCAGGCGACGGAATGTTCCGGCAACCAATGCTTGCCCTCGAGAACCTGGATGACCATGCCTAGCAGGCCCACAATGCCGCCAGCGGCAATGAGTCCGCTGGAATAAAGCGAGCCCGGGCTGACCTCGCTTTCTTCTGCGGTCTGGCCCGCACGCTTGTTCCTGGATTCCACCAGCCACCGCACTACCCCCCCGGTGAAGATTGCCAGAGTCGTCGCAATCGAGAGATAGAATCCAACGGCGAAGGAAAGAGACCGTATGCCCAGAAGTTCCACAGCTACCACGAGGAAGACACCCAGAAGAATCAGGCCCCAGGGCAGGCGACGCTGGAGAATGCCGTTGATGACGGTGGCCATGAGTTGGGCCTGGGGCGCTGAAGCGCCGTCACTGCCAATGCCCTGGATCCACTGCACTTCAAATTTCTGGCTCTGGGGATTGTAGAAGTAATATCCGTTCGGGACTGTTGGCGAGTTTATGGCAGTGTAAAGTGCCATGCCCTTGATTGATTGGTCGGTCGTAGGGCCGCCGGCGGTGGCGGCAACCGGAACGGTTTGGCGATCGAATTTTCCTGAATATTCCGAGACGCCGACCGGAGGGTTGTGAACGTCAATTGCGATGTTGGCAGGGCGGAAGGACTCAAGGGCCGCGTTCATCAGTCCGAGCGTCATCCCGATGGCGACGACTGAAACGGTCACGCCCACCATCAGCGCCATCTGCTGTCTGGCCGGCGTAGCGCCTACCAGGAAACCAGTCTTCAAGTCCTGCGAAGTATTGCCTGCATTTGCGGAGGCAATGCAAACAACGCCTCCGATCGTGATGGCCAGGGCCGAAAACGCGGTTGCAGTCCAGCCCATGACCAGAAACATGGCGCAGGTAGCCATGAGAGTTGCGATTGCCATGCCAGAGATCGGGTTGGACGAACTGCCGATCAGGCCGGTGATGCGCGAGGACACAGTCACGAACAGGAATCCGAATACCACCACCAGGATGGCCGCGAAGAAATTGTTGCCAGCTGAAGTTTCCGCATGAAGAATGGGCTTGAAGGTGAGCAAGGCCCACATCAGCACCAGAAGGATGCCCGCGCCAAGTACCGCCCATTTCAAGTTGAGGTCCCGGTCAGTGCGGCGGAGGCTGGCCGCTGCCGCGGCGCCTTTGGCCAGGTCTTTTGCGCCGGCACGCAGCGCGCCCACGATCGTGGGAATGGTCCTAATTAACGTGATCAAGCCTGCGGCGGCAACCGCGCCCGCGCCCATGGGCCGAATGTAGGCGCGATAGATATCGTCCGGGCTCATGTTGGCGATAGGCATGGTGCCGGGAAAAATAGCGCCCGTAACGTGGGAGCCGAAGAACTTGATGGCCGGCATCACCACCAGCCAGGCAAAGACGCCACCGGCAAAGATGACCCCGGCGATGCGCGGTCCGATGATGTAACCGACACCGAGATATTCCGAAGTCGTGTTGGCCCTAACCGAAGAGCCGGGATACCAGGCGGGTGTATAGGTCGGCGTACTCGGCCAGACCTTGAACATGAATTCGTTTTGAAAAAGAGTGTAGAGCGCGCCCAGGCCGAGGCCGGCAAAAACGCGCCCGGCGAACGAGCCGCCCTTGTCGCCTGCAATCAGTACATCGGCACAGGCGGTGCCTTCAGGATAAAGAAGGTTGCCGTGCTCTTTGACGATCAATTGCCGCCGCAGCGGAATCATGAAGAGGACGCCGAGCCATCCCCCGATGAATGCGAGCAGGAAGATACGCGCGTACTCAAGGGGAAAGCCGAGGAAGATCAACGCGGGCAGAGTGAAGATCACGCCTCCGGCCACCGATTCGCCCGCCGATCCGGCCGTCTGCACGATGTTGTTTTCCAGAATGCTGGCCTTGCCCAAGGCACGCAACACGCTAATGGATAGGACGGCAATCGGAATAGAAGCTGAAACCGTCAACCCGGCGCGCAGCCCCACGTAGACCGTGACCGCACCAAAAAGAATTCCAAACAGGCCGCCAAAAAAGATGGCACGGAAGGTGAACTCCGGCCTGACCTCCTCCGCCGGCACGTACGGTTGAAATTTTGGTTCTTCTACTTTCGCAGGTACGGACTCGGCCACAGTTTTCCTCCCCAAGGGTTGTTGCGCGCTGATCGAATCGTCGGCACGTTAGCACATCGGCACATGTAGTTACAAATGGAGACGGTTCTGACGGGTCGATCGCGGCATGCATAAGCCTTCGAGATGGCTAAAGAAGCGCTGGTTCCTGCGTGAATTCACGCTGATTTCATTGAAGTCCAGCAGCAACAAGGCTATACTTGGCCGCAGAGCATCCTTCCAGGAGTGAAAAGAGGAGGGTCGTCTTCAGTAGTAGCGCCCCAAGCCGGTCCGGCGAGAGTTCTCATCGCACCTTATCCTTCCGCGATGGAGTAGGTATTGCGTTCAAAGCTGCCGCCGAGAGTTTGTTCTCCGTGCTGGTTCCCTCTGACTGCCGGATTTGCAGTTCACCACTTCTCACCTTTTCCAATCTTCCAGTCTGCCGGGATTGCCAGGCAAAAATCGTGCCGCTCGATGGCCTTCTCTGCCGTTTC
>DASTPO010000570.1:0-5703 GCA_035762225.1 Candidatus Angelobacter sp. | reverse complement strand
ATCGCGGAACTTGATCTTCGGGTTGTGCTTGGACAACACCTTGGTGATGGCCGCCGTCAGCGTGGTCTTGCCATGGTCAATGTGACCAATCGTGCCTACGTTGACGTGCGGCTTGCTGCGGTCAAATTTTTCCTTTGCCATTGCCTCTCCTCAAATACGCTCGCTGGAGTTGCCGGGACCCCAGACGCTTCAGTAATACCGATAAACTTTCCTGTACTTGTGCCGGAGCTTGGCATCAACGTTCTCGATCTGCTCCAGGTAAAACTCCCGCATCAGCGCCTGGTCAGACAGCGTCAGCGATTCATACAGCTGCTTGGCCGTTTTGCCCGATTTCGCCAGCGTACCGTCAAGCTCGTCCAAAATCCGCTCGTCCAGGACCTTCTCCCACTCACGCACATACACGGTGCGGCTCTGCAGCTTGCTGTAATACTTCTCCACCGCACCCGGACTGAGAATCCGCTGCAGGCCGGACTTCAGCTGCTCAAACTCTTCCGTCCTGGTGACTGCGATCTGTGCCTGCTGGTACATACTTCGATTCAGTTCCTTTGTTGTCTCAAACTCTGGAGCGGGAGACGGGAATCGAACCCGCGACCAACAGCTTGGAAGGCTGTGACTCTACCACTGAGTTACTCCCGCCCTGCTTACGAGCTATTCGTTGTTCCCGCTCTGATCAAGATCTGAAATTCGCAATTGGCAATTTGAAATGCATCTCGGCCACCGCGAGTTTTGCTGTTCAAATCACCCGACACCACAGATTTCAAATCACAAATCTAAACTCTGGAGCTGATGACCAGGATTGAACTGGTGACCTCTCCCTTACCAAGGGAGTGCTCTACCAACTGAGCTACATCAGCCCTCGAAAACTCTTGGTCTAAACTTCATCTTCGCCGCGCTCGCTGCGGATGCGCTCAGCGCGCCAGTGCAGCAAGGTCCGCAAAGCGAAAAGTCCCACAACCATCAACGCCAGCGAGCGAATTCCCAGGTGCCCTTTCACCCAGACCAGCGATCTGCCTTCATTCACGCCGACCGGTACAGGCAACGGAACATCGGTCATTGTGGTCCAGATCAACAGAGCAAGAACTGCATAAACTGCCAGGGCCACGTAAAACCGCTTGCGTTTTTCCATCCAAACACTCAACGCCAAAATCTGGTGCACAGGGGAGGATTCGAACCTCCGTAGCTCCGAAGAGCGGCAGATTTACAGTCTGCTACCATTAACCACTCGGTCACCTGTGCGTTAAACCGAGCCTGCTGCGCGGGCTCATTTTTCCAGGGCTTCACAGCGCTCCGCTGCTTCACCCCTCGCATTGCGTTCACGCCACACAGCGCTCACTTCATCCACTGCTCGTTGCTGGCTCACAAACGGGCGCTCTTCTCCACAGGGACAAAAGAGAACAAGGGACGCGCGAACATACTTCCGCATCAGACGTCTAAGTGCGACGTATGGGAAAGTCTTCGTGGGTTGCGTTCCGGTAGAAAATTGCCTCTTACGTGCGCAGTGCCTGCTATGTCCGGAAATGCGTCCAGCTACGCCTTCCGGAAAATCCCGTTATCCATCTGGAGCTGGCGAAGGGACTTGAACCCCTGACCCTCTGATTACAAATCAGATGCTCTACCAGCTGAGCTACGCCAGCACAAACCTCCCGTAACCGGGCACAAAGTTAATAAGTTAGCACAGCGGCAATGCGCGTGCAACATCCGGCCCTTTTTCGCTTGTTGTGGGAAACGTAACCGGCTTGGTACCACTCCAATTGCATATTGTATCAACTCTTCCCGCCTCCCGGCCACCACGCCACGGGAAAAATCACTTAATCTATACTAGAGCCTCCATGAAAAAGTATCGCAAGCTGCTGATTTTGGCCGTTTTACTAATAGGAGCGGCCGGGGCCGCCGTACTGGTCTACCGCACCACCGTGCAGCCGCCGGAAAGCGCTCGCCTGTTGCCCGATGGGGACTTGGTGGTCTACGCAAACCTGAAGCCCCTGCATTTGTTTGATCTGAATAAATCCAGGCCGGTACAGCTGGAAGGCGATTATCAGGACTTCGTCACCCAGACCGGATTCCAGTTTGAGCGCGATCTGAATGAAGTCGCCATGTCACGCCGTGACACCCCAAACGGACAGGATGTGGAATCATCCGAGATCTTCGCTGGCCATTTTGACGAGCCGCGCGTGCGAGCCTATTTACAGAAAATCGCCGACAAGACCGAGCAATACCGCAACCATGATGTCTTCTCCGTCACCCATAATGGCCACATGGTGCGCGTCTGTATTCTGGATGGCGGCCGCGTGGCGGTTACCAACATGGCCTCGCCGGAGCCAATGCACGGAATCATCGACCGTTCCATCAGGCCCGGCCACGGTCCTGCTCTGTTGATCGCCCACTACCACGATGTGCCTGTCGCCAGCCTGGGGTGGTTGATTGATCGCATTCCCGATAAGCCTGAGGATGTCCCTCTGCCTGGGGGGTTCAGCCTGAGCTTGCCGCCCGATACAACCGCGGTGGCATCGATTCGCTATACCGGCTCGCTCTTGTTCCGCGCCGACCTGTTTGCCCAAAGCCAGGACCGGGCCAAGCAGATTGTTGACGCCGCCAACACCCATCTTTCCCTGATGCGCAGCATCACCCAGTTGATGAAAGCGCGCGGCCCTGACCAGGACGTGAAGGCGGTCTTTGACAGCATTAAAGCCGAGCAAAAAGAAAATGTGGCGGTTTTCACCGCCACCATTCCAGAGTCGATCATCAGAAAATTGTTATCGGAAGCCCAGGCTGAAACCGCCGCGCCCGTAGCGCCGCCGCAGCGTCGCTGACGCTTACATCGCTCCTGAAGCCACCTGCTGGTTCAGGCTGAAGCGCAGATACTTATACGGGTTCACCGGGGTGTTCAGGATGCGCACTTCATAGTGCAGGTGCGGACCGGTGCTGCGTCCGCTCTGCCCCACATAGCCCACCGAATCGCCCCTGCGGATCAACTGTCCGGGCGAGACCGCGAAACCTGAGAGATGGCCGTAAAGAGTGCTGATCCCGTTGCCATGGTCGATCATCACCGTGCGGCCGTAGCCGTTCATAAAATCAGAGAAGCGAACCACGCCATCCGCCGGCGCGATGATCCTGGTTCCGTAATCGCTGGAAATGTCCACGCCGCGATGGAACGCTCCCTCGCCACTGAACGGATCAATGCGCTCGCCGAAGGACCCGGTTATGCGTCCCTGGACCGGCCAAAGTGTTGGCGCCGCGGCCAGTCTCATCCAATCCCGCGTTGTGGCATCGCGAACATCGCCCATGCCAATGCCGACCGAGGCCGCGCCGTTCATAGCGGTCATCCGCAATGCATAAAATTGTTGCAGGGAGGCGGATGCGGGATCGTCATCCTGAAACGCCGGATCGGGTTTCAGGCCGTACAGAGCAGACACTTCGCTCGCCAGGGAACTCAGGGACTGTGCCTGCAACTCGTTCTCCTGGGCAATCTGCTCAAGCTGTGCATACTGGTCTTTCAGGTCTTTTTGTTCCCGGCGCAGTTGGTTGAACTGCTGTGTCTTTACCACCATCCGGGTATAGGAGCCGAGCATGCCGGTAATGGTCAGCATGCCGATCAGCGCCCCAGCCACGAACACATACAGGTAGTGCATGGGCACTGGGATTTTCAGCAGCTCTCCCTCGGCGTTCCGCGCCACCAGCATGATGTAAAAACGCTTTCGCAAGTAAACAACTCCGCTCAAAAAAGATTTTGTTTATAAACCTGCTCTTAGAAACTTCTTGCCTCTTGCGGTCTCCCTGTTGTTGGGCTTTAACGATGAAGCCCTGGCCGTTGCGTCGGCTAAATCATCCGCACTTGGTCCGCGGGGAGAATTTCCGGGGAGCGAACGAACCAAAGGATGTCTAAACTTGGGTTAACCTTAACAAGCGGCCCACCCAGTGTCAACGTCCAACGGGCTCGGCCACGGTAACGAAGGTTGTCGTAGGACCCCAAGGAGTCTCATTCTGAGGCATGTCCTTCGGTTCCGGACCGCGCCGAACCGGGTCCGAAGATGGTTGGTTACAAAAGGATTAAGTAAAACCACCTAGAGACAGTCTGATCGATGCGCAAGCCCTTATGTTTGATATAGTTAAGCTCCGATAACCTCATGCGAGAGCGAGAACTGATTGATCGGATAAGAGAGCTTGCAGGTACGTCGCCGAACCGCGGCGTAGTCCTTGGGATAGGCGATGATTGCGCCGTTCTGTCGCCCGCCAACGGCAGCCAGATCCTGGTCACCACCGATTTTTCGATCGAAGATGTGCATTTCCGGCAAGCGTGGCATCCTGCAACCAGCGTTGGTCACCGGTGCCTGACCCGGGGATTGAGTGATATTGCCGCCATGGGCGGCTCCCCAATCGCCTGCTTTCTCTCACTTGGCCTTCCCTCTCGCCTTCCAAAGATCTGGCCGGATGACTTTCTGCGTGGGTTGCGGAGCCTGGCAAAGAAATACAAGGTTCAGCTTGCCGGCGGGGACATTTCGGCCGCGCAGAAGATCATCGCTGACATTGTGGTCGTCGGCGAAGCGCCGGCAGGCACGGCGGTCCGGCGCTCAGGAGCAAGTCCCGGCGATCGTATTTACGTTACCGGATCGCTGGGCGGCTCAGCCGCTGTGCTCCATCAGTTGATGGCCGGAAAGAAAGTGAGAGCAGCAAAGTCCAGTGCCCATTTTTATCCGCAGCCTCGTCTGGAGGTCGGGCAGTGGCTGCGGCGGCGCGGCACGGCCACCGCGATGATCGACCTGAGCGACGGCCTTTCCGTCGATCTTCCTCATATCTGCAGGGAAAGCGGGGTCGCGGCGCAGATTGTTGCAGCTCAAATTCCCATTGCTCGCCACGCCAGCCTCGAACTCGCCTTGCATGGCGGCGAAGACTACGAACTGCTTTTCACCGCTCGCCCGGGCGCGAAGCTGCCAACCCGGATTGCCGGCGTCACGATCACCGAAATCGGCAAAATATTGAACCCTGCAAATTACTCGTCAGCAATACAGATTCTGGGTGAAAATGGCAGGGTCAGGCGATTGGCCCAGCGTGGATGGGAGCATTTTGCAAAAAAGCGCTGAGCGCCTGGAACGATTTTCCGGAGAAGTCAGGTAACATTCGTCAATCTCAAACGTAGGATGGTTTATGAACTTTCCCACTAGTTCCACGCCGCCCCCGCCGTCGCCGTATCCATCTCCCAATCCACCCGTTGCCGAACCGGCTGGCCCGGGGCTTTCTGAGCCCGCGCGCCTGATCAATGTGTTCTTCGCGCCAAAAAAGACTTTTGAAGACCTGAAACGAAACTCCAGCTGGTGGGTGCCCTGGCTTGTAACCGGCATCTTCATACTCATTTTTGGCGTTGTAGCGGCCCAGAAGATCGACATGGCCCGGTTCATTCAGCAACAAATTGATAAATCGCCCTCCGCCCAGCGCCGCATGGAGCAACTTACTCCGGAGCAGCGCGAAAGAGGAATAGCTATGCAGGCGACGGGCACCAAGGTGGCGTTTTATGCCTACCCGATCATTACCCTGATCGGAGGCCTGGTTATAGCGGCCCTTCTGATGGTTGTCTTCAATTTCATGCTCGGAGCTGAGGTCCCTTTCCAGCGCGCGCTGGGAGTTGTTTTTTATTCGTATGTCCCGTGGATCATTTCAACGGTATTGCTCACTGTGAGCTTGCTGGTCAGCGCAGATGCGAACTCGATT
>DASTPO010000569.1:0-2887 GCA_035762225.1 Candidatus Angelobacter sp. | reverse complement strand
AAGGCCGCGCTTTTTTCACCGCCGGAGAGGTGATTGAGAGTAATCCTCACAACAACGTTCATGTCGATATCGGCGGCTTGATGGGCTCTCCGCTCACCGCGGCGCAAGACCCTGTCTTCTACGTGCACACCGCAAACATTGACCGCTTGTGGAATCTCTGGCTCGCGCAGGGCGGCGGCATGCGTAATGATCCGCTCTTCCTCGACGCCTGGAAGAACAACAGCTATACGTTCTTCGATGAAAATGGACGTGAAGTGCACATGACTGGCTGCGACGTAATGCGCTGCGCCGAGCAACTGAACTACACCTATGAAGGCGAGCCGCCGCAGGTAAACCAGTACTGTCCCAAACCGCTTCCCGCCCTTTCGACCGAGGTTAATCTGCTGGTGGAAGGGCCCTCCGTAAAACTGACGGGACAGCCGGTCTCGGTTTCAATCGATCTTGCTCCAATCCAGCAGCGGCTGCCCAAATTGCTCAAGAGCGCCGACTCATTCATTGCCTTGAATTTCCGCATGCAAGCCGAGCGCGAACCCGGGGCCGTATGGGAGGTCTATCTAGGTCTCCCGGCGGACGAGCCTGCGAGCAGTAACAGCCCATGCTTCCTGGGCACCGCGTCGCTATACAGCCGCGGCGTCCTCTCTCATTCCAGCGGCCAAGCAAGTTTTCAGGCTTTTCTCTTTCCTGCCGCGCGTGCCTTGAGTGCTGCCATCAAACCGAACCAGTCGCGCGTACTTGTACGTTTTGTGCCAAGCGGCCCACTGATTGACGGGAAGCCTTCGCCACCTAAAGTGCTGCCGCCCGTCCGCTGCGGTCCGGTGAATCTGTCACTGGCTTCGGCCAGGGAGCCAGACTGAAAAAAGTGTAACCACAGCTCGAAGAAGGGTGCCGGAACAAGGCCCCTGGCGCTGGGAGTGGATCCCACGACATTCTCGACGCCATCGCAACAGCTCATCGATCGAAATCGGCGATAATGTATTTCGCTGACTATGGCCCAGAGTTCAACACGGTCCGTTTCTCCGGATTTCTCCCGTTCGCAGGCCGAATACCTCGCCGCCGACTTGCGCGCCACCATTACCGGCGAAGTCCGTTTTGACGAGGGCACTCGCGCTCTCTACGCCGTGGACGGCTCGAACTATCGCCAGGTCCCAATTGGCGTAGTGATTCCCAGGACCATTGATGAAGTCATCCAGACCGTGGCGCTGGCGCGTAAGCACGGTGCGCCCCTGTTGCCGCGAGGCGGTGGAACCAGCCTGTGTGGGCAGTCCTGCAACGTCGCCGTGATCGTTGATGTTTCCAAGTACCTGAACCAGATTCTCGAAATCAATCCCCAGGAAAAATATGCGTGGGTGCAGCCCGGCTGCGTGCTGGATAACCTGCGCAATCGCGCGAACGAACACGGCCTCACCTTTGGCCCGGATCCCTCCACGCATGAATACTGCAATCTCGGCGGGATGATCGGCAACAACTCCTGCGGCGTGCCTTCGATGATGGCCGGACGGACGGTGGATAACGTTCTGGAACTCGACATCCTCACCTATGAGGGTGAACGGATGCGTGTCGGCGCCACCACGGACTCCGAGTTGGAGCAGATCATCCGCCAGGGCGGCGCTCGGGCTGAAATCTACTCTCGCCTTCAGGCTCTGCGCGATCGATACGCCGAGCTGGTCCGGCAGCGCTACCCCAAAATTCCTCGCCGGGTTTCCGGCTACAGCCTGGATGAGTTGCTGCCGGAGCGCGGCTTCAACGTCGCCAAATCTCTGGTTGGCGCGGAAGGCACATGCGTGATCACTTTGGCAGCGAAAGTTCGCCTGGTGGACTGGCCCAAAAAGCGCACCACGCTGGTGCTTGGTTACAAAGACGTTTACGCGGCCGCGGACAGCGTCCCTGAGGTCTGCAAAGCAGCGCCCATCGGGCTTGAAGGCATGGACCATGTGCTCATCGAGAACATGAATAAAAAAGGCCTTCATCCCAAAAGCATCGCCATGCTGCCTCCGGGCCGAGGCTGGCTGCTGTGCGAGTTCGGCGGGGACACCAAGGATGAATCCAACGCCAGGGCTCGCGCGTTGATGGACCGCCTGTCCGGCAGGCCCGACGCGCCGGTGATGAAACTTTTTACTGACGATCAGGAAGCGCTGATGGTGTGGAAGGCGCGAGAATCGGGGCTGGGAGCCACTTCACAGGTCCCCGGCGAGCCGGAGGCGTGGGAAGGCTGGGAAGACGCGGCGGTGGCGCCGGAAAAACTGGGTGAATACCTTCGCGGCCTGCACCGGCTGCTGGCCAAGTATGGATACCATTGCGCGCTCTACGGCCATTTCGGCGATGCCTGCGTGCATATGCGCATCAATTTCGATCTGGTCAGCGAAAAGGGCATCAGGGATTTCCGGGCTTTTGTGGAAGAAGCTGCGGACTTCGTCGTGAGGCTGGGCGGCTCGCTCTCTGGCGAGCACGGTGACGGGCAGGCGCGCGGCGAGCTTCTGAGCCGGATGTATGGGCCGGAGCTGATGGAAGCTTTCCGCGAGTTCAAACGCATCTGGGACCCGCAATGGAAGATGAATCCGGGCAAGAAGATCGACGCCAATCCGCTGGACCAGAATCTGCGCCTGGGCGCAGGCTACAACCCTCCGGCGGTCAAGACGTATTTTTCCTATCCTGAAGCGCACGGCCATTTTCCTGAGACCACGCTGCGCTGCGTGGGCGTGAGCAAGTGCCGCAAGGTCGAGGGCGGGACCATGTGTCCCAGTTACATGGCGACCCGGGAAGAGAAGCACTCCACGCGTGGACGGGCGCGGCTTCTGTTTGAAATGCTGCAAGGCGAACCGCTGTCCGGCGGATGGAAGAACGACTATGTGAAAGATGCTTTGGATCTCTGCCTGGCCTGCAAGGCATG
>DASTPO010000568.1:0-4153 GCA_035762225.1 Candidatus Angelobacter sp. | reverse complement strand
CAGGCCGTTGGCATCAGGCGCGTTGGAGGGGAAGCATACGCGCAGTCCGGGGATATGCGTGAAAATGCTTTCGCCGCACTGCGAGTGATACACCGCACCGCCGGTAAGATAACCGCCAATGGCGACACGAATCACCGCCGGGCAGGAAAAATTTCCGTTGGAGCGCCAGCGGATCACGGAAAGTTCATTGCGAATCTGGTGATACGCGGGCCAGATGTAATCAAAAAACTGGATTTCCACGACCGGCTTCAGGCCGCGGGTGGCCATGCCGATGGCGCGCCCCACGATGTTGGCTTCGGCCAGGGGCGAGTTGAACACGCGGTCGCTGCCAAACTCCATTTGCAGGCCTGACGTCAGCTTGAAAACGCCGCCCTTGCCCTTGATCTGCTTCTGCCTGAGATACTCCTCACGGCTGCAGTCGGCCACGTCCTCGCCAAAGACAACGATGCGATCATCGCGCCGCATCTCATCTTTCAGGCAAGCATTGATCAGGTCCGCCATGGTCTTATCGGCGCCTTCGGGCCTGGCCTCGGATGACATCTTCCGTGGATCAAGGTTTTCCGAGTAAACGTGCCTGTAGATGGAATCGGTGGACGGGAACGCGGCGGCCAGGGCCTGGTCGGCTGCGGCCTTCACTTCCTCGTCCACGGATTTCTCCAGGCGGTTGATTCCCGCTTCATCAAGAATATTTTCCCGCACCAGGAACATCTGCATGCGCGTGACCGGGTCGCGCTTGGCGTCTTTTTCGCGCTCGGCGTCAGGGCGGTATAGCTTCTCATTGTCAGAGAGCGAGTGTGAATACGGCCGGATCACATGCCCGTGAACCAGCGCCGGGCCTTTGCGGGCGCGGCAATAATCCACCGCTCGCTTGCATGCCGCGTAAGACGCGATTGGGTCGGTGCCATCGCATTCCTCGAGCAGCAGATTGGGAAAATTGCCGACCAGCTTGGAAACGCTTCCGCCGGCCGTCTGCACCTCCACAGGCACAGAGATGGCGTAGCCATTGTCTTCAATCAGAAAGAGCACCGGCAGTTTCAGGTTGCAGGCTGAATTCATAGCCTCCCAGAATTCGCCTTCACTGGTGGTGCCGTCGCCGGCGGAACAATAAACCACTTCGTCGCCCTGAAACTTCACGTCTTTGAACTGGCGATAGTCACCATCGTGCTTCTTGGCGGCTTCAGGGTGGTGGCTGAAGAAGCGCCCGGCTTCGGCACACCCAACCGCCTGAAGGAACTGCGTGCCCGTGGGCGAGGACTGGGTCACGATGTTCAGCTTTTTGTGTCCCCAGTGCGAAGGCATCTGGCGACCACCGGAGGCCGGATCATCAGCCGCGCCCACAGCTTCCAGAAGCTGCTCATATGGCGTCATGCCCAGGGTCAGGCAAAGGGCGCGATCACGATAATACGGGTAGAACCAGTCATAACCTGCCTTCAGGTTCAGGGCCGCTGCCACGGTCAGCGCTTCATGTCCGGCGCCAGAGATCTGGAAGAAGATCTTCTGCTGGTTTTTGAGCACGATTTCGCGGTCGTCAATCCGGCGCGAGAGGTACATGAGGCGGTAAATTTCCACGAGTTGGTCGCGCGTGAGCCCTTCGTAGGTCTTTTCGGTTTTTGCCGGCATGTCCGCTACGGCAGAGGCGCTCTTTCTGGACTCAGTTTTGCTGTCAGCCATGGGTCTCCTGTGTCTGGGCGATCGGTGGTTGGCGTACTCGCGGGAGTACATTCCATTTTAAATCCTAAGGTGTTTACCGGGATATACTGAAAACGGATGATTCGCAAAAATCGGCCCATTCCCGGCCATACCGCCAAACTGCTTATTTTTGACCTTGACGGCACACTGGTTGACTCCCGCGAAGACCTGGCCAACTCGGTCAACGCCATGCTCCGGCATTATCACAAGCCGGAGCTGGCGCATGAGGTAATTGCCAGCTATATCGGCAATGGCGCGCCCATGCTGGTCCGCCGCTCGCTTGGCGATCCTGACGACGAAAACTTTGTTCAGGACGCTCTGCTCTATTTCATGGCCTGGTATCGCGAACATAAGCTCGACAACACTTATGTTTATGAGGGCATTAGGGAATCACTGGATGCCATTCAGCAGAGCCGTAACGGCGCCGCGCGCGCGTTGAAAATGGCGGTCCTGAGCAACAAGCCGGTGGGCCCCTCGCGGGCGATTGTGGAAGCCCTGGGGTTGGGGCAGTATTTTTTCCAGATTTATGGCGGCAACAGCTTCCATACCAAGAAACCCGATCCAGCAGGCGTAGAAGCCCTGCTGGAAGAGTCCGGCGCGGAACCCCGGGAGACCATCATCATCGGCGACTCTGACGTTGACATCCTGACCGCCCGCAACGCCGGAATCTATTCAGTTGGGGTCAATTACGGCCTTGCGCCCCATACCCTGGAAGACGCTCCGCCCGATGTGCTCATCGACCATCCGCACGAACTTGCCTCAGTCCTGGGGCAAAGAGAGCAGTGCCGGCTGGAGTTTGAGGCCAGGTAGAGTCCGAAGGTTTCCGCGGGGCTGGTTTCGGGCGCAGGATCGCAGTTTGCCAGCCACGTCTTCGGAAATAATCATCGCTACCCGTCCCGCAGATTGTCGGGGGGCCAGGGTTGTTTCTATGTGATCGACGTTCTGGCATGGATATAGGCCTCGATCACGCGTTCAAGCGTCCCCTGCGCTTGCAGGATGAACTCCACGGCGTCGCGGGCCGCTCCATGTCCACCCACGGAGGTGGTCTCATAGTGGGCCATCGCCTTTACCTGCGGCCGTGCATTCGCCACGGCAATCGCCAGCCCGCAACGGCGCATGATGGGTAGATCGATCACGTCGTCGCCCACGTAGGCAATCTGTTCTTCGCGAAAGTCGCTCTCGGCCAGGATTTTGTCCAACACATCAGACTTGTTCTGCGCTCCCTGGTAGAGGAAGTCAATCTTCAGGTCGCGCGCGCGCAGGGCCACGGTTTCCGAGATGCGTTTGGTCACCATGCCGGTCTTCATCCCGCCCAGCCGCGCCAGTGAGATGGCTGTGCCGTCATGGGCGTTGAAACCCTTGGCTTCAATCATGTTCTGGCTGATGATGCCGAAGCCGGGCAGGTCAGCGTGCTTTTGCGCGTGCTCGTCTGTGCTGCGCGGCGCCGCCGACGGAGCGGGGAAGAGCCAGATCGAGCCGTCCGTTAGAACGCCGTCCACGTCGAACAGAACAACTTTGATCTTCCGGGCGCGATGAAGTGCTTCAGCCATTGGCCTCCAGTCTGAATTTTTTAAGCAGCAACCAGGACGAAATCAAACTGATTGCTTGAGGAAACATGCAAAAGTCGCGCACTCTATCTTGACTTGCGCGAGGCCTGCGGCGAAAGCCCGTATGGGATTTGCTGGTCAAGCGATTCGTTCCAGCGTCGTTCCAATGCGCGAATGCGCTGTTCCAACCAGGCAGTATGGAAAATCATCAAAACCAAAACGATTCCGATAGCAAGAAGCATCTCATCTCCTTCTGAAGCCGAGCGGCATTGGCCAATTGCATCTGCTTCCGCAACATGGGCTTTGCCCGAAATCATCTTCCTTGCGGCCATTGACCTGGTCTGCCGATCGCATGAAGCCAACAGCCAACAGCCTTCAGCCAACAGCCTTCCTACACCATCTGCGTTCCCCACAAATCATGCAGATGGATAATACCCTCCACCGTTCCGTCACTCCGCGTTACCACCAGGGAAGTGATCTTCTTCTCTTCCATGATGTTCAACGCTGATGTGGCGAACTCGTCCGGCAGAATCGTCTTGGGATTGGCGGTGAGGCAATCGGCGGCGGTGAGGTTGAGCACGTCTTTTCGCTTCTCCAGCAGACGGCGCAGGTCTCCGTCACTGATCACGCCGAGCAGCTTGCCGTTTTCCACCACCGTGGTAATGCCCAGCCCCTTGCGCGACATCTCATAAATTACCTCCACCATGCTGGTGGTGCGCGAGACCCTGGGCACTGCTTCGCCGCTGTGCATCAGCTGCGCCACCCGCGCCAGCTTCTTGCCCAGCTTGCCGCCGGGATGCAGGTCGGCGAAGTCCTCTTCCTTAAATCCGCGTTTCTCTGCCAGCGACATCGCAAGCGCATCTCCCAGCGCGAGCATGGTGGTGGTGGAGGCGGTAGGGGCAAGGCCCATCGAGCAC
>DASTPO010000567.1:0-22208 GCA_035762225.1 Candidatus Angelobacter sp. | reverse complement strand
GATCCCAAGATTCAGGTCTCTCTCGGCGACCTGAGCGCCGTAACCATTCCCCAGGCCTATCCCGCAGCGCAGCCTTATGTGCCGGCGCAGAGCGTGAGCGCAACGCAATATCTGCCGTCGGCTTATGGCGGGCCTCTCGGGCTTTCGCAGGCAGCGGCAGCGGCTCCGGCGCGCACGGCCAATCCAGCTTCTCCAGCCCCGCCGCCGCGCGCGGCTTCCCCGTATAGCCAGGCAGTTTCGTCCGCCTATCCATACGCTTCTTCTGCCGCGCGCTATGGGCGGTCAGAAAAAAGCAGGACTACTTTTATTGTGCTGGGGATCTTTCTGGGAATGCTGGGCGTCCATAATTTCTACGCCGGTTATACCGGACGGGCCGTTGGGCAGTTGTGTCTTTCCGTTTTGACCATAGGTGTCATGGCAGTATTTTCCTGGATATGGGCCATTGTGGAGATTTGTGTTGTGACCAGGGACAGCGCCGGGTTGGAACTCAATTAACCACTACCGGGGTGAGGAATGAAATATTACATCCAGCGGCAGCTCAATGAGTACGGCCCTTATACGCTGGCCGATCTGCAACGCTATGTTGCCCAGGGCAGCATCCTGCTGACCGATCTGACCCGCAGTGAGGGCATGACGGATTGGGTGCCGGTTTCACAGGTGATCGGTAATATACCAGTTCAAGTGGCGCCCATGTCTACGCCGGGGGCAATTCCTGCATACGGTGCAGGCAGCGTGTACGGAACCGGTGGAGGGACAGTTTACGCTGGCGGAGCGGGGACCACCTACGGAGGCGGGGCGCTCTCCACCACCGGACCGGTACCACCGGACTTTCACTGGGCGCTGGTGCTTCTGATCGGGATTTGCACCTGCGGACTTTTTAGCTATGCCTGGCTCATCGTCGAGGCGGCATTTGTGAGAAAGATCAAGCCGGGGACCAACGCGCTGGTTCTCATGATTATCGCGGTCGCGGGTTCCTTCGGCGGCGGGTTCATTACCGGCTTCGTGGGAGGGGTCAACCATACAGACACCAGCTCGATACGCCTGTTGATTACGCTCATCTTTGCCGTGGTTTACTGGGTGGGAGCGTTCCAGATGAAGAGCGATCTTGAGGAATACTACAACTCGGTTGAGCCCATCAACCTGCAGCTCAGCGGCGTGATGACGTTCTTTTTTGCCCTCTATTACTTTCAACATCACTTTTCCCGCATAGCACAATGGAAAAAATCGGGTGTGCTGCAACCTCAAGGATGACCAGGCAACAGCACATCACCGGTATCACAGCGGCGGCGGCCCTGGCGGGAATGGCAGTGGTGTACAACTTTGCCCCCGCGCGTTTCAGCTTCTATCCGCGCTGCCCTTTCTATGCTGCGACGCATTTGCTATGTCCGGGGTGCGGCGCCACTCGTGCGTTGTATTGCTTGTTGCACGCGGACTTGAGCGGGGCACTGCACTATAACGCCCTGTTTACCCTGCTGGCCCCACTGGCGGCGCTTTGGTGTGCGTTCGTCTGTTACCGCGTCATGCGCTACGATCGTTTTCCCCGCGTGGCTGTTCCGCGCGCTGTCATCCTTGCTGTTGCTTTTGCAGCAGTGGTGTTTACGATAACCAGAAATACTTTTTTCGCCTTTTGAGCTAAAAATGCTTTCACCCAGAATCCGCCGTCTCAAACTCGATCATGATTCGCTGACCCGGCGTTTTGCCGCCTGGCCGTTAATCCGCATGGTGGGAACCGCCGGCATGCCGCCCGAACTCTATCGGTTTCAATACCTGATTCGCGGCCTCTATGTCGGGGCCAATGGCGCGATTTTGGAACGGAACGACCATCTGCTGGAAGTAAATCTTTCTCTGGGATATCCGCGACGCGCCCCGCAGTGCCGCATGCTGACCCCCGTATTCCATCCCAACTTCGATGACAGTTCGGTCTGCATCGGCGATTTCTGGGCGGCATCAGAAGGTCTGGACGATCTGATCATCCGCATCGGCCGCATGATCTCGTACCAGGAATACAACACCAAGAGCCCGCTCAACGGCCTGGCAGCGAAGTGGGCTGCGCAAAACACCCAGCTTCTGCCGGTAGATCCGCGTCCCATTGCTCCTCCCCTAGATGCCCCGGCTACGGAATCTGCGCCATCAGGATTGCCGCAGGTTCAACCAGCTGCGGTGGAACCACCAGCGCCGGCGCCGCAACCGCAAGCCGATCCAGCGCCCGCGGCGGCGCAGCAGCCTACGCACTCTACTTCGCCGGGCCAGGACCCCTGGGAACAGAAGATCGTCATTTCATAACGCCGCTCAACCTATCTGCCGTCGATCACGCATTCACCCCAGGCCGTCGTTGAGAATTTGGACCGCGCGTCATCTGCCAACCATGGCCGGCAACTCGCGTTGCGCAGCAGCTCTCCCGGGTTGCAGCGCGTGGCAGATATTTTTGGCCTAATTTCCCGTTTCCGCTTTCCGAAATTTTCTTACCCGCTCGTTTCCCGCTCAGTTCAGCCGTATTAGACTTCGCCAACGCTTGAGCCGACTTCCGGGTCTTCGTGCTGCGCCGGGAAAGACGAAAGACCAATTCATAGGACGGGAAAGTTTTCGACCGTGAAACACTTCATATCCATTCCGGCTTCTTCTGTCCATTGTCAAACCGCAGATGCAAGCACATTCCAAGACAACGAGGTCGCAAAAATGAAGTTTCCCCAAGGCAAGACCAAAGTTGTAGCAGCATTTCTCTTCGCTATCCTGACCGTCAGCCTGATGTCCGCGCAGGAGGTACTCAAGCAGCACGTTGATAACCCCGGCCAGACAGCAGACAAAGCCCCAACCGGGCACGTCCCGAATCTTCCGCCGCAGACCATGGACTCGGTGACCCTGGGTCCGATTGGCGAATCCGTCAGCACCGGCCACGGAATCAACTACCATGGCGGACCGGTCATGAAGGGCACGCCCAACGTTTATGTGATCTGGTACGGAAACTGGAACGGCACCGGCTCCAACACCGCAGCCACGCGCACCGCGATCGAGCATTTCCTCAGCACCATCGGCGGCTCGGCGCTGGAGCTGGTCAACAGCACCTATGGCGATAACAGCGGGAACGTAACCGGTCAGGTGCATTTCGGCGGCAGCACTATTGTCAGCAGTTCCAGCAATCTTTCCGATTCAAGCCTGCAGACCACGGTCTCCAATGCGCTCAACAACGGCTCGTTGCCGCGAGACTCCAACGGCGTCTATTTCGTATTGAGCTCTTCGAACATCAATGAGACCTCAGGATTCTGCACGCGATACTGTGGTTTCCATACCCGCGCCACCCTGGGCGGCGTGGACATCAAGTATGCGTTCGTAGGCAATGTGGATCGCTGCCCCAGCGGCTGCGAAATCCAGAGCACCGGCCCCAACAGTCCTGCTACGGGCGTGGGAGGTATTGACGGCATGGCCAATACCATGTCGCACGAGTTGGAAGAGGCCATCTCCGATCCGGACCTGAATGCGTGGTTCGACACCAGCGGCGAAGAAAACGCCGACAAATGCAACTTCAACTTCGGCGCCACCTCCACCTGTAACGCGAATGGCCTCTGCTCGGCTGCGGGAACCTCCGCCAGGGCAAGGTACAACCAGACGTTCGGTGGCAACAACTACATGCTTCAACAGAACTGGCGCAATAACGGTAGCGGAACCTGCGCGCAGCACCTGTAAATCGGGACTCTCCTGGGCCGCCAGTCTATCGGCGGCCTGCTTAAAAGCTGGGTATTTACGCAATCTTAATGATTGTGTGACTCACGATTTTCATAGTAAACTCAGCCCACACCGAATGCGGGTTATGGGCCGCTTCATTTTTTTGGTTCCCGTTTTCTTGGCTTTCTTACTGGCTTAATCTGTTCATCAGTTCCGACAGACGGCAAAATCAACGCACCGAGGTCATTCCCAATGACAGCATCCTTTAGAAAGACGCATTACGGCTTTGTCCTTCTTTTTGTAATTCTGGCTGCCAATTTTCTGATGGCGCAGACGATTCGCGATAACCATGCCGCCGCCGGGGAGAAGATGGTTCCCAACGGTGATGGCACGGCTGCAGCGAAGCCGGCAGCTCCAATCGGTGAAGCTGTGGTCACCGGCAACGGCATCAATTACAACGGCGGCCCGGTACTGAAAGGCAATCCGGTACCGGTTTACATCATCTGGTACGGTAACTGGAACGGCACGGGATCGAACACCCAGGCAACCGTAAACCTGATCGATTCGTTCCTTGGCGCTAATGCTCTTGGCGGCTCCGGCTACGAGAGGATCAACACTACCTATGGCGATACCACTGGCAATGTGACTGGCAATCTACAGCTCGCCAGCCAGGTTTTCGACACGGGTTCGCAGGGCACCAGGCTGAGAAACAGCAGGATTTCGGCCGCGATCTCCGCTCAGCTTACCAGCCACGCGCTGCCGACAGATCCCAACGCGGTATATCTCTTCCTGACCTCGTCCGACGTTAAGGAGAGCGGTTTCTGCTCCTCATTTTGCGGATTCCACACACACCAGACGCTGAACGGCGCGGACATTAAATGGGCGTTTGTGGGCAATACCTCGCAATGCCCCTCGGGTTGCGAAATCCAGGCCACCGGCCCGAACAGCCCGGCAGCCGGCAACGGCGGCGCTGACGGCATGACGAACGTGATCACCCACGAGTCAGAAGAGACCATCACCGATCCGGACCTCAATGCCTGGTTTGATTCCGCCGGCAACGAAGACGCTGACAAGTGCAATTTCAAGTTCGGTCCCACGCAAACAGCAGCCAACGGCGCCAGGTTCAATCAGACCTTTGGCGGCCACAACTGGATGATCCAGATGGAATGGGAAAACAGCCGCGGCGGCGGTTGCGACCAGACCCTGGGTGGACCGTTCTTCACCAACTAACTTTCACCCTTCAATGAAAAAGCCGTCCGGCTTGCTGGACGGCTTTCTTATTAGAATCTTTTCTATATCTTTCTCGCGAGGTTCAGAGCCATGATCACCCGTCTTTTTCTCTTCCTCGTCGCGGCTACCCTTACGTTGATCGCCGATGCGCAGGAGCCGGTCAAACCGCCGGTCACGCCCCGCATCATCACAGCTACAAAGCAGGTGTCGCTGTTCTCCGGGCTGGAGAAGCAACTCCTTCAGGCAGTTCAGAAGAAAGACAAGGCGGCATTGCAGGCTCTGTTGTCAGAAGATCTCATCATTGAAATGCCGGACGCTGACCCGCTCGATATCGATGCTTGGTTGGGATCGGTGACCAGCAAAGATTTTGAGCTCAAATCGTTCATGATCCGGCAGGTTTCGGCCATCGACCTGGGCAACGCAGTGCTGGTGAAATATGAGCGCATCCAGGAAGCGACCTCAAAAGGGCAGTCCGATGGCGGCGAGTTCTATGTGGTGGATTTGTGGAAGAAAGACGGCGATAACTGGAAGCTGGCCAATCGTTACGTGGCAAAAGTCAGCTCAAAACCCACCATGCCCAAAGGCGCGGTCAGGCCAACCGGCAAGCAGTAATCACTGGCGGTTTGCCTCTTCCAGCAAGGCGCGCAGCTGCTCGGCGTCTTCTTTTGACGCGTCGGTCACCACGGAGTATTGCAGCCCATTCTGCTGCCAGCTGTTGACCGTGAACGCACTGCCGTACGCTGAACCTGCGCCGGACACATCGCGCGCCTGAAAAACAAATACCGAAATCTTGTGCAGGCGGACCTGGTACACGAGTTCAGCTCCCGGAGAGTGTTGCACGTAAACCACCTTTCCCCCAATCAAGGTGAGAGGTGAGTTCGCTGCCGGGTTTGGAAAATTGAAGGTGAAGGGCAGCTTTCCCTGATACCAGGGCTTGACCGTGTGCTTGTCACTGGAAATCACATCCACCGGGTTGGGGCTGGCCAGCATATTTACATGCAGATCCACCAGTTCAGCGAGCGTGGCGTTTTCACTGTGTGAACGCGCGTACCAGCCAAATCCCAGCGCAATGAACAGTATCAAAGCTGCGGAAACCAATCCCCATGACCAACCGCGTGTTGCTCTCGCTTCCGGATGAATTTGCCGGCGCACACTGGCATATAGGTCTGGTGGCGCCGTGAAGCGCTTTCCGGCCAGACGGACGGCCTTCTTGAGTTCCAATTGCTCCAGCACCGCAGTGGCGCAGTCTGAACAACCCTGTACATGGCCGCTAAATGCCTGCTGAGATGCCGGCTCCAGTTCGCCGTCCACGTACAAATCGACTTGTTCCCGCCAGTCGCAACTCATGACCTTATCCCCACAACTTTCTTTGCGCTCGACGCAGCCACAATATGATCGCGTATCTGCTTGCGCGCCCGCGCCAGCCGTGACATCACCGTGCCAATGGGAATGTCGAGCGCTTCCGATATTTCCTGGTACTTCATCTCTTCCATGTCCGCCAACAGGAGTACTTCTTGAAACGGCGGCGCCAGTTTGGCGATGGCCGCCTGCACCATCTCCGTATCGGCTCGGCGCACCAGGGCCAACTCAGGCGTATCCGCCGTGGCGACCACGTCCGCAAAGCCGTCTTCACCCTCCTGGCTGGTGTTGCGCCGCTCCAGGCCCGTGCGACTGGTCAGAAACGTGTTGCGCAGGATGCGAAACAGCCAGGCGCGAAAATTGGTGCCTTCCTTGAACGAGCCAAAGCCTTTCAACGACTTCAAAAACGTTTCCTGTACCAGGTCGCGGGCTTCGTCAGGATCGCCGCACAGCCAGCAAGCGAAGTTGTACAGCCCGTCCAGCAGGGGCACCGCGAGCTTCTCGAAATCCTTGTTGTCCAGGCCGTTCACGTTTCCTCTGGATATAACTGTGGCGGCCACGATTTTATTCCTATTCCCTGAAGTTTTCCTGCAGAAGACTGATTCCGATCCAGACGGATAAGCCAAACATCGCGGTTACAGAGCTCATAACGGCATATTGACGCCGCTCAGGAACCCGCCCAGATGAGCGGTCAGGGCCACCACGGCAGCCGCCAGGCCTTCCAATGGCAGCCTGCCCTTGGAGAGGGTCCGCTCCGGCTTGCGCCCGTGGAAATGCAGCCACCACACCAGGCAGATCAGCAGGCTTGAGCTAATGCCCAGAATCAGGTGAAGCAGCAGCGTACCTTTAAGGCGTTGGCCTTCGAGCTGCCACTGCCACGCGGCCAAACCACTGGCCACAACCGGCAGGGAAAAAATGGCTGCCACCGTCAGGTTGTAATACGCCACTGCGCTGAGGGTCGCGTTACGCCTCCACTGCGCCGCAAAATCAAACGCAACGCCGGCGAGAAATAACGCGATCGGAAAGTGTATGAGCACCACGTGTTGCGCGTGCCGCGCCAGCAACGCGGATTTCAAATCGAATGGGTCCACACGAATCACTATTGCACCACGATCTTTCCCGTCATCTTGGGGTGCAGGGAGCAAAAGTAGGTATAGGTGCCGGGCTTGGAGAAGGTGAAGGTGAAAGTGTCATCGGTATCCAACGCTTTTGATTTGAAGCTCTTGTCGTCGCTGACCACCGTGTGCGGGATGTCGTCACGGTTGGTCCAGCGCACGGTGCTTCCGGCCGAAATCGTCAGCGTGTTGGGGGAAAAAACAAAGTTATCGATCTTGACTGCGGATTCCGCAGCCGGGTTCTGGGCCGGCACAGCGTTGTTTGTCGCCGACCGGCCCACCGCCATCGCCATCACAACTGCCAGCGCGGCCATTCCGAGAGTCCATACTGTTTTTCTTATGCCTGTCATTTTCCTGTCTCCTGCCCGGATAGGCCTGCAAGGCTTACTCCAGGGTTGAATCAATTACCGCCAGTGCCTGCCTGCCGCCCAGGTAATTTACGTCGCGCACACCCAGCAGGCTGCGCAGTTGCTCGGCCGGAACTTTCATTGGTCCGGGCGATGGCGCAGATCCCGGTTTGGGTTGCGGAAATGCCGTGGAGGCTGCCGTATGAAAGATCACGTTGCCTTCCACTTTCTGCATGGTCTGATGAATGTGGCCGTTCAGCACCGTCACCGAGCCGAACTTCTTGAGGCTGGCAAGGGCCTGAGCGCTGTCATCGGTGCCCCAGCCCCATTCCGGATAAACGCTCCAGAGCGGGATATGCGCAAACACAACGATGGGAGTGCTCTTGGAAAGATGTTTGACATCCTGCTCCAGCCAGTCCAATTGTTCCTTGCCCAGGTTGCCGAGCCCGCCGGCTTTCAGGTTCATGACGTTTACCAGCCCGATGAAATGCACGCCTTTCTGGTCAAAGCTGTACCAGCCGGCGCCCCTGGCGTTCTTGCCGTAACGTTCCATGTATTGTTTGCCGCCGTCATCGCCCACCACATCGTGTTCGCCGGGAACGTAGAACACATCTTTGGCGCTGGCGCCCTTCAGAATCTGGTCGACGTTGTCGAATTCTTCCGGTTTGGAAAGGTGGCTGATGTCGCCGGTATGCAGGATGAATCCTGGCTTGCCCGGGAGGGCATTGATCTTGTCCACAGCCGCTTTCAGTGTGGCCGCCACATCCGGGTTGGCCGGCTTGTTAAAGCCCATATGGCTGTCACTGATCTGGACGAAGCTGAGTTCGCCCTGGGCCTGCTTCTCGGTGATCGCTGAGAGTGTGCTGAGGCTGTAGGATTTCAGCACTCCGCCTTGCATCACGCAGAACGCGCCCGTGCCCGCCCACGCCATGCACTTGAGAAAACCGCGGCGGTCGATTCCGTCATGGTTGTGATCGTGCAGGATCTCGTCATTTTTCTTGTCCGACACAGATTCCTCCTGGAGACGCGCAACAGGCTTTTTCTTCTCTGCCGCGGTCTATGGGAACTAACTGTTGTTTGCGAGAAATATTCCCCGGAAAAAATCTGATTCCGGGAAGAGAAAGAAGCCAAGAACAGATGCCCCCGGCCTTTCCAGGGGCTTAATCCGTTCCGTCACCGCTCAGCCGTAAATGCTCATGTCTGGTTTGCTGGTGTCTTTGCCTTTGCTATGGACGATCGAAACGCCATCGCGGTGGAGAACGTAAATGTAGCCGCGCTGGTCTTCGATCACACGATTGACGCCGGTAAATTTCTGCACCAGCCGCGGCTTACCCGGCCGTGAGATGTCCCATAGACTGAATTCCGTGCTTTGGTTCGGTTCCGCAGGTGCGGGGGCGCTCAGCCGCACCAGTGTTACGTTCCCGTTATTGCTCTGTTCATTGGCGGATGTCCCTGCCTGCTCGACGTCCACGATCCTGTCCGGCCGGGTTACATCGATGACCCTTGTCTCGCCACCAGTGAAATGAAGCTGGAGATAGGATTTTCCTCGTTTCCGTTCAAGAGACATATCGGTTGCGGGCTTTCCGTCAAAAGACATGCCTGACACCACCTGGACCGAGCCGGTCGATTTCGCGTTGTCTTTGGGCCATGCTGATGCTGCAACGCTGCTTGCCGCCAGTGCCAGCGCTATGGTGCTGTGCAGGCCAAAATGAGTTATTTTGTTCATAATTTCTTACTCCTGAAAAATCGCACGTCGAAATAACCGCGCGGCGCTGGATTTATTCCACATTTCGGCGGAGCGCGTTAGAGACAAACTGGTTCAGATGAACGCAGCAGTCTCTGAGAAAGCGCCAGAGTGGAAGCTGATGGGCTTTGCCGCGGAACTTTGTGGCCTGCGGTGGGTCTATGAAAATGCATCCAACCTGTTTAGTATTCTCCCGCAGCCACGGGGGTGGAGAGAGGGCCTTTGCGACCCACGATTTTCAGCAGAACATCGTTTGCGATTCCATGCGTGCTGGCCGCTCTATCACTGGGCGCCGCGGCGCAGGCGCAAAGCTCGTCCAGGCCGGCCATGGGGCCGCAGACGCAGAGCGTGGAATCGATGCTGGACAAGGGCTATCACGCGATGTACAACCTGCAGTTTGATGAGGCGTTGCGCCAGACACGGGCGGCCAAGGTTTTTGCCAAAGATGATCCCGTCCCCTGGATCGCCGAGGCTTGCGCGGTGCTGTTCCGCGAATTTGATCGCCTGCACATTCTCCGCAGCGAACTGTTCAGCTCAGATAACGCGTTCATTGATGGTCCGCCCATGGCGTGGAACCCGCAGAACCGTGTGGAGTTCGATAATGCGCTGGCGGGCGCGGAAAAGCTGGCTCAGGATCGTCTGCAACACGATAAGAATGATGCTCGCGCGCTTTTTTCACTCACCCTGGCCAACGGCCTGCGCGCCGACGATGCTGCCCTCATCGCCAAGAAAAAATTCAGCGCGCTCTCCTACACCAAGGCAGCCAACAACTATGCCGAGCGTCTGCTTGCCCATTCTCCTGACTGGTATGACGCCTACATTGCCACCGGCATGGGCAAATACATTATTGGCGGCAAAGCCGCGCCGGTACGCTGGCTCCTGCGTCTGGACGGCCTCAAAGGCGACCAGGAACAGGGAATCAAGGAACTGAAACTGGTTTCAGAACACGGACATTACCTGTTGCCGTTTGCCAGAATCCTGCTGGCTTTCGATGATCTTCGCCATAAGAACAAGGCAGAAGCGCGCAAAAAACTGGAATGGCTGCATGCGCAATATCCCAACAACCCGCTTTTCTTGCAGGAAATCGCCAAATTAGACCGACCCATGGCGGGGCCCGGACAGTAAACCCTCAGGGCATCCGAAAATAGCCAATTTGTTTTATAATCAAAGTCCCCCGATTTTTGAGCGCTTCCAGAAATGTGTCCGCCGCGAGGCGCACCTTTTTTAGTGCACCTGCGGGGACATATCCTTTCGTACATCGGCAAATCCGGCCTTAGCTGCTAGGATTCAGAGTACCTGGAAAGACTTGGAGAATAACGTTGCACCCCGGAAATCGCCCAGCTGTTGCTTCGGTAGTGGTTCTCGCCCTCATAATGGTGGCCTTGTTTTGCTGCGCCCCGGTGCAGGCACAAAAGCCCGCGACCAAGGCCCCGACAGTAGAAGACAAGCTGTCTCAGACTTACCTCGCCATGTACGACCTGAGGTTTGCTGAAGCCTTCAAAGCGGCTGAAGAAGCAGGCGCGATTGACCAGGGCGATCCACTTCCCAGCGTGGCTCAGGCCTGGGTAGCCTTTTTCCGCGAGTTAGACCGCCTCCACGCTCTTCGCAGCGAGGTGTTTGCTACCGATGACGGCTTCAATTCCCGTGATTCCTATGCCTGGGACGCGGCGAACAAGAAGATTTTTGATAGCGCCCTTGACCGCGCCGAAAAACTGGCGCAGGACCGCCTGAGTAAAGACCCGAATGACGCCCGAGCCCTACTGGCTCTTTCGCTCAGCAATGGGCTGCGCGGCGATGACACCGGCATCTTCACCAAAAAAGATCTCAAGGCGCTCTCTTATATCAAGGCGGCGACCGGGTATTCCGAGCGGGTGCTGGCCATAAGGCCCGATTCTTATGACGCTTACGTGGCCACCGGGCTGGGAAAGTACATCATCGGACGCAAGTCAGCTCCGGTACGCTGGGTGTTGCGCATGGGTGGATACAAGGGTGATGAGCAGGAAGGCATCAAGGAACTGGCGCTGGCTGCCGACCGCGCCCGCTATCTCGCGCCTTTTGCCAGCATCCTGGTGGCATTTGAGGACGTGCGCAAGAACAACACCGTGGACGCGCGCAAGAAACTGGAGCAGCTGCATCAGCAGTTCCCCAACAATCACTTGTTTGTGGAAGAGATGAACAAACTGGGCCGTACTTCAGCGTTGCTGGTTCGGCCAGGGCACTGAAGCCGCGCCAAGAACTTTTCCGGCATCGCCATCCTGAACAAATACCACGGCATGCAGGTCACCGGGTTTCCATTCCTTTTTCGGCTTGAGCGGGACATCGCGCGAGAAAGCGCCATCTTTCGTCGTGCCTAGTTGCCGCAATTCGCGCACCACGGCGGCGTGATGCAGTTCATGGCCGCCATTTTCGCCCCCGCGTACCTGGGTGGATAGATTGTCTTCCGTGATCGCCAGCATTACCCTTGCGCCATTTGCCGGCGACGAGCCTTTTACCTCGATGTTCAATTGATCGGCACTCTTCGCGGAAAGCGTCACATCGGCCAGGGCCGGGCCGCCTGCAGATTTGCTGATGGCTTGTTCTGCCTGAGAAGCGTTGCTGCCGACAAACTCGATGGTTCCATCCACTACCATCTGCGGCGTATACGGGCCCTCAAGGCGCATTTGGCGGGCGTACTGCTGCTGGCGCTGGGTGAAATTCGAGGAGGAAAACCGGTCTTTCCAGCCTTGAAAATCCCAGTAATCCACGTGGAAACCCAGTGGAATGACTTCAATGTTCCTTGCCGCCAGATCCTGTCGCAGATGGCCGAGCAACGCGTCTGCCGACGGACAACTGGAGCAGCCTTCTGAGGTAAACAGTTCCACGATCACTGCCTTGGTTGGCCCGGCAGCCCCATCTGGTCCGCTGGCGCGTGAGGGCTGGGTCATCACAACGGATACATAAAGCGCTACGCCCAGAAGAACCACAATCGCCGCAAATCGTCCCATGAGCATAAGATGCTGGGTTCTCCATTTAGATACAAAAGGTTATTCCTTCACCGCAATTCCCAAAGTCTTCATCTTGCGGTAAAGGTGGCTCCGCTCCAGACCCAGGACCTCCGCTGCGCGGGTTACGTTGCCGTGGTTTTCGTCCAGCTTTTTCAGGATGTAATCCCGCTCGTACGCGGCGCGCGCCTGGTGCAGCGTTGAGAATCCGGCGGTCGCCCGCCCGCCTTCACGATGGATCAGCGGAGGCAAATGCTTGCGTTCAATTTTATGGACGGTCGGGTTCATGATCACCAGTCGTTCAATCACGTTGCGCAGCTCGCGCACGTTCCCCGGCCAGGAATAGCGCGAAAGCGTTTCATTGGCTTCTTCGGTGATCTCCCTTGGGCGGCGGCTGTAAGCAGCGGAAAACTCCTTGAGAAAATGCCGGCACAGCAACGGGATGTCTTCTTTGCGCTCGCGCAGGGGCGGCACATAAAAGGGAATCACATTGAGGCGATAGAACAGGTCTTCGCGAAAATTGCCCTTTGCTATCTCTTCATCCAGGTCTTTGTTGGTGGCGGCGATCACGCGCACATCGACTTTGATGGATTCGTCGTCGCCGACCCGGGTGAAGCGCTGCTCATCCAGAGTGCGCAGCACCTTGGACTGGGTCTTCAGGCTCATATCGCCGACTTCATCCAGGAAAAGCGTTCCGTCATTGGCCTTTTCGAACTTGCCTTCCTTATCGCCCGCGGCTCCCGGCAACGCGCCCTTGCGATGCCCGAACAGCTCGCTCTCAATCCAATCCTCCGGAATGGCCGCGCAATTCACCTCAACAAACAAGTTGTCCTTGCGCAGGCTCTCGGCATGGATGGCATGCGCAACTAGTTCCTTGCCGGTTCCCGATTCGCCATAGATGAGCACGCGCCCGTTGGTGGGCGACATGATGGCAATCTGCTGCCGCAGCGCCTTCATGGGAATGCTCTCACCCACGATCACGCTCTTGGACTGAAACTGCTTTTTGAACTCGGCATTTTCCGTGCGCAGCCGGTGAGCATCAAGCGCGTTCTTGAGGATGATCAGCGTCTTGTCGAGGGAAAGAGGCTTCTCCAGAAAATCAAAGGCGCCGAGCTTGGTGGCGCGGACCGCAGTCTCAATAGTTCCATGCCCTGAAATCATCACCACTTCCGGGGGGTCTTCGAGCTGGCGTATGCGTTCCAGCGTATCCAGGCCATCCATGCCAGGCAGCCAGATATCCAGCAGAACCACCTCGGAGCGGCGTTTCTTCAGCTGCTCCAGGCAGGCCTCGCCGCTCTCCGCCAGCGTGACCTTATAGCCTTCATCTTCCAGAACGCCGCGCAATGACTCGCGGATATCGCGCTCATCGTCCACAACCAGGATGTTATGCACTATGCGGCTCCGCTACGGTCATCTCCGGCGCCAGGGGAAGTTCCACCACGAATTTCGCCCCTGCTGGCCGGTTTTCTTCCACCCGAATGCTGCCGTGATGGTCTTCGATGATGCGACGAACGATCGCCAGCCCCAGCCCGGTTCCGCGTTTCTTGGTGGAAAAATACGGTAGAAAAAGCTTTTCCTTCACTTCGCGATTGATGCCGTGTCCTGTGTCCGCAATCATGATCTCAAGCCCGTCACGGCTCTCCAGCAGCGCGGTGGAAATATGAATTTCACGCACCTGGGAGTCATGCATGGCTTCAGCGGCGTTATCGATCAGGTTGGCCAGCGCGCGCTTGATGGCTTCGGGATCGGCCATGGCCCGGGGGAGTTGTGATTCCAGCTGCCGCTCTACGTGGATGCCATCGAGCCTGCCGTTAAACATGGCAAGCGTGCCCTCCACGATCTCATTGATATCCGCCGGGCGCGGCTGGGCCGCAGGGAATCGGGCCAGGGAAGAGAATTCATCCACCAGCGAACGCACAGTTTGCACCGCACCGGTAATCGTTTCAGCGCAGCCGTGTATCACGGCCAGCGACGCCTCGTCCGGCGCTGTGCCTCTTTCCAGGTGGCGGCGAATTCGCTCGGCTGAAAGCGCGATCGGGGTAAGCGGGTTTTTGATTTCATGGGCAACGCGGCGCGCCACTTCCCGCCACGCGGCTTCCCGCTGCGCCTTCAGCAGTTCGCTATAGTCCTCAAACACAATCACGTAGCCCAGACGTTGAGTCCCGTGCTGCACGGAAGAAACCGTTACGCTGACGTTAAGCTTGTCCTTTTCAACCGGGATCTCAAACTGTGCGGCGGTAACAGACATGCGATCAGCGCGGCGCAGGAGATGCTCCAGATCAGAGGCCGTTTCCGGGCTGAAAACTTCATGGATGGTCGAGCCGATCATCGGCGCCCCGCCATTGGGCCAGAACATCCTGCCAAATGCCACGTTGCTGTGCGTGACTCGCCGGTCGGGGCCCAGTGAAAGCACGCCGGTAGGGATGTTCTCCAGAATGGTTTCGATATGGCGTCGGCGCTGCTCCAGTTCGTTGTTGCTGTCCGTTAGAGCGCGGGCCGACTCATCAATCTTCCTTCGGCTGGTTTCCAGTTCGCCGGCCATGGTGTTGAACGAGGAAACCAGCTCGCCTAGCTCGTCGGCGGCGGAAACTTCCACGCGGTGACCCAGGTGACCGATGGAGATTTCCCGTGTGGCTTCAGCCAGCGCTTCCACGGGCCGCGTCACCAGCTTGGCCACGAAAAGAGAAGACCATGTAGCCATAAACAGCACCAGGACCGTAAGGAGGGTGAGCAGGAGCATGTAGAGCCCGCGGATCCTTTTGGCTTCGCGGCTCAGGGTCTGGTAATTCTTCTGGTTTTGATTGATCTGTTCCAGCGTTGAATAGAAATCTTTGGGCAGCGGAAGCCCCACGAGAATGGCGCCTGATTTACCCGTCGGAGCCAGGGCCAGGAGGTATTCGATATTCAGGAACTCCCATTTTTCCGGCGCATTTTGCACCTGCTGCAAATCGGGCAGGGTCTGCCTCAGGGTGGCCCAGGGGCGTGGGGAATTCCAACTGGCTACCGCATCCTTATCGCGCAGCGCCAATGCGAAGCCGCCCTGCAAAGTTGGCTGGTGGCGGCGAAACTCATGCAGCACGCCGGTGTAGTTTGCGGTTTCAAACGCGTGCTGCACCTCGGGAGATTCGGCTATCTCAGTTGCTTCCTGGAGAGCGTTGTCCCCGGCGTACGTTGATAGAAGCGACGCTACGCGGCCTGAATCCTGCTGCAACGCCGTGACCGGACTGGAAAACCATTTGTCGATAGAGCGGTTCATCAGTCCGTAGGAAAACATGAACATCACCAGGGCTGGAGCGAATGAAAGGGCCAGCGCGCCGATGACCATGCGCGTGCGGAAACGCGACCCCAGCACCCCAAGCCGGCGCTCAGCGTAGAGCTTGAGCAGGTTGCGGAACAGAACGAACGTCAGGACCACCAGCAACAGAAAAACCAGGGCGGAGAGCGCCACCAGGCCAAGCGTCTGCTCGGCGGAATCGGGCCGCAGTTGCTTCAGGTTGAATGCCTGTTGGGAGAAAACCACGCCAAACAGCAGAACAATTCCCAGTGCCAGCGGTATCAGCAGGGCGCGCCGCTGGGTGAGGGGAAGCGAACGTTTGGTCTTATCCGTTTTCTCTGCGGACACGGCTGCTGCTCGCGCGGTTCTCTTTATTGATTCGCGGAGTCCTGCCAGACATTATAAGCCGACGCGCGAAAGGCTTTCAGTTTCGAAAGCCACGCTGGTTTACGGTTTGAGAACGCGTTTCCTGCCGGTTTACTCGCCGGTATCGATCTGCGCCCGCTGCAACCGGTCAGAGAAGTCGACGTAAATGGATTTCCACTGAGTGTAGAAATCAATCGCGCCGATCCCGCCTTCGCGATGCCCGTTGCCGGTGGACTTGGTGCCGCCAAAGGGCAAATGCACCTCAGCCCCAATCGTGGGAGCGTTCACGTATGTGATGCCCGCGTAGATATCGCGCATGGCCCGGAACGCCTTGTTGACGTCGCGGGTGTAAACCGACGAAGAGAGCCCATAAGGCACGTTGTTGGCGATCTCAATCGCCTTATCGAATGAGTCCACCGGGATCATGCTGATTACCGGACCAAAAATCTCTTCCTGGGAAATGCGCATCTTCTCATTGGCGTCGGTGAAGACCGTTGGCTCAAAGAACCAGCCGTATGCATGGTCTGGTGTATTCAGAGCCTTGCCGCCGGCTTCCAGTTTGGCGCCTTCATTCTTGCCGATCTGGACATATTTCTCCGTGGTGGCCACCTGTTGCTCATTGATTTGCGGGCCCATGTCGATTCCGTCATGCAGGCCATTGCCGATCTTGAGTCGTTGCGCGCGATAGATCAGCCGGTCAGCAAACTGGCGATAAACGCCCTTCTGTACGATCACCCGGCTGGTCGCGGTGCAGCGCTGTCCTGTGGTCCCAAAAGCGCCCCACAGCACGCCATCCAGTGCGAGATCGAGATTGGCGTCGTCCAGCACGATAATGGCGTTCTTCCCCCCCATTTCCAATGAGCAAGGCTTAAAGTTGCGGGCCGCAGTCTCGCCCACCATGCGCCCAACCTCGCTGGACCCGGTGAACGAAATAGCCTGGACGCCCGGGTGATCCACGATTGGGGCACCAGCCTCAGGCCCAAACCCGGTCACCACGTTGACTACGCCCTTGGGAAGTCCTGCGTCGGTGAGTGCTTTGAGCAGGTTGAGCGTGGATAGAGGGGTGTCCTCCGCGGGTTTGATCACACAGGTATTCCCGCAAACCAGCGCGGGAAACAGCTTCCATGAGGGGATTGCCATGGGAAAATTCCACGGCGCGATCATGCCGCAGACGCCGATCGGCATCCGCACGGCCATGGCGAATTTATTGGGCAGCTCTGACGGCACGGTGGCGCCAAATAGACGCCGGCCCTCTCCCGCCATGTAATACGCCGTGTCCACCGCCTCCTGGACGTCGCCGCGCGTCTCTTTCAGTACTTTGCCCATTTCGCGGGTCATGAGCCGGGCGTATTCTTCCTTGCGTTCCAGCAGGAGTTCGCCGGCGCGGTAGATAATTTCCGCGCGTTTCGGGGCGGGGACCAGCCGCCAGCGCTCGAAGGCCTGTTTGGCCGCGGAAACCGCATCGTCCACGTCGCGCTTGTCGGAGCGCTGAAATACGCCGATCACGTCGCGGGTGTCGGCGGGGTTCAGGTTTTCGAAGGTCTGGCCGCTGCGGGATTCAACCCACTCGCCGCCGATAAAGTTCTTATACGTTTTTGCGGGCATTAAGACTGTTGGTGCCTTTCGGAGGATTCAAACTCTCCATCGTACCAAGATTCAGGCGACCGGGGAAAGTGTGCCGAAGGGGCCCCGGGCAGGGGCATGGCGGGGCTTGCTCGCCACAGTGAAACCCTGCAGAATCGCGCTGATTCGCCATTGCTGCCTGAAAGCGGAATGGCCCAATAGACGGAATGGTCCAAAAGAATGTGAAACGGAATTGAATAAAAATACACTAATCTTTCGTCCAGAACCTTGGAATGTTCTAGAATCACGCCATCACAGAAATAGACGTCTTTTAGGTTACCTGGGAATTCAGCCGGCCCTTGCTGCAACCTGCAGCTTCTTCGCCATTGCAGGTAGTTTCCAGGAAGGTAGGTTGTTATGTCGATTCTACTAGCCGACGATGATGTTCACCTAGCTACGTTCCTTTCCAAATCCTTGCAGTCCGCGGGGTATTCGGTCCATACGGCGCTCGATGAGATCAGCGTTCTATCCGAGCTGCGCCGCCAGAACTACAAGCTGATTATTCTTGACCTGAATTTTGGGGAGACGGACGGGCTGAAGCTGCTGGAAAAACTGCGCGGTGACGGGCTGGAAACGCCCGTGATGGTGTTGAGCGCGCGCAACCGCGTCTCTGACCGCATTCAATCGCTCAATCTCGGCGCTGACGATTACATCACCAAGCCGTTTTCTTTCCAGGAACTGGCCGCCCGTGCCAACGCGCTGCTGCGCCGCAAAGCCGACCCAATGCTGAGTGTGCTTCGCGTGGAAAATCTGGAGCTGGACCCTGCGTCGCGCAAAGTCCATCGCGGCAAGCGCGAGATCAAGCTCAGCCCCAAAGAATTCGATCTGCTGTTTTTACTCTTGCGCCATGCGGGTGAAACTGTTACCCGGCAGGACTTGCTGCGGGAATCCTGGGGACTTGAGTCTGAAACCGATAGCAATCTGGTGGATGTATATGTGAATTATTTAAGAAAGAAGGTGGACCTTCCCGAGGATGAAAAGCTCATCTATACCATCCGCGGCGCGGGTTACAGGATAGGTCCGCCGGCCCCTACGCAGGGTGGAGCAGGAGCGTCTTTTGAGGCGCATCCCGATGCCATCGCGCAGGACCACCATTACTCCGCCTTTACCAGCTCGCCCGACCCGACTGCGGCCCTCCAGAGCCCCTTGCGGGCCCTGGTCCACTCCGTGGCCCACGATCTTGCCCAGCCTTTGACCAGCGTGCGCTGTTTCCTGGAAGTGTTGGAAATGCAAAACGGTACAGCTGCCTTTCAGCCGGCTGAGGTGAAAAGCATTGAGCAGCAGGCTGATCGCGCCATTGCCCTGACCAAGGCAATTTCCGCGCTGGTACGGGAATCTCCTTCGCCCCAGGGGCCATGGACTTCGCTCGATGGTTTGCTGAATGAACTCTTCGGTGAATTCATCGTGCTTCTTCACTCCGGCCTGCTGACGGTCCATCGGCAGTGGGACCCGACCATCCAGGTAACCAGCAGCCCGGTTCTACGCCAGCTTCTGGTGGTGATCCTGAACAAGCTGGTCGGCCGCAATACTCGTCCCTTGCTGCTGAAGGTCACTGCCCAGATGGCTGAAGGACGCTGCGTGTTGGAGTTGGGTTGGAACTCCACGGATTCATCTGCGGCCCCGGTACTCGATGCGCGGAATATTCTTTCTAAAGATCTCCTGCACGTGCAGGAGCTGGTGCATTCGATAGGCGGTGAGTTGTCGATGGCGGAAGGACGTGCCGAATTTCTGCTGAAGCTTCCCGCGGCCCCGCATATGGCCCACGCCCGCCACGATCTGATCCACTGATTCGCGGTAGGCATTTGAGTTCCGTGCAAGGTCCACGCCTCTGCCTCGGCGTGGCGCCGAGCCTATTCTCCCATCACCGCGACCACTACGCGCTTGGACCGCTGTCCGTCAAATTCCGCGTAAAACACCCGTTGCCAGGTACCCAGCAAGAGCTTTCCTCCGGTAACCGGCAACATGACCTGATGATGGACCAGAATTGCCTTCAGGTGGGAATCGCCGTTGTCCTCGCCCGTCTGATGGTGGAGATAGGCCTCGTTGAACGGCGCCAGCTGTTCCAGCCAGCGGTCAATGTCATGGATCAGCCCGGATTCGTTGTCATTTACGTAAACGCCCGCCGTGATATGCATGGCAGAAACCAGGACCAGTCCGTTGCGTACCCCGCTGGCATCAACAATCTTCTCCACCTGCGGCGTAATGTGAATGTACTCGCGATGCTTTTTCGTGTTGAAGGTCAGATATTCAGTATGGAAGTTCATGGCGTACCAGTTCCTTGTTGATACGCACAGCAGTTTAAATGAGAAGGCGATCAGGGCCGGCAGTGCTGGCTTGGATATTGCGCAGAGAAAGAATGCGGTGCGACCTGGCTCGTTGCGACACTTACATCGCCCAAAAAGCAGCTTAGGGTTATTCCTGGCTGACCTGCATACTCTGGTCGATGCTCAGGGTCTTGGGCATGCCGGCGCTTTCCGGGCCGGAGTAAGTGGCCACAATGCGGAACCCCGATTCGCTGATTTCGGCGGAGTAGTTATACGGGCCTCGATTGTCGCGGGTCATGCTTAAGTCGCCGCCCGATCGCAACGCTTCAATCGATACATAGCTGCCCTGCAAAGCCGCATGGCTGCGCTCAGCCTGGGCGATGACCAGCAGATCGCTCTTTACACCCATCAGGTCGACCGTCGCTGTCGGACTGCCCGTGCCAGCCGTCATCACGCTTTGCGTCTGGCGCATGTAAATGTAGGCACCAATCGCAACAACAATGATCAAAGTCAAGAATCCGAAGGCTCTTCCCATGGCTTTGCCCCCTGAGCGAATGATAACCTTTGCGGCTTTCGCGCTCCTCTGAGAAAATCATCGGTTGCCTGACGAAAGTCCAATTCGAGTGGCGGTCGTTGGTGTGGGCTCATTTGGCCGCAACCATGCCCGCGTCTATCACGAGCTGCAAAAGCAGGGCGCCGGCGTGGAACTGGCGGCGGTGGTTGATAGCGATTCCGCGCAGGCGCAAGCTGTTGCGGCCCAGTTTGGCTGCTCCGCCTACTCCACGGTGGAAGAGTTGTTTGGGCGGGTGCAGGCCGCGTCGGTCGCCGTTCCTACGGTCCACCATCGGTCGGTGGCGGCCGCGTTGCTGGCTGCGGGCATTGACGTTCTGATTGAGAAACCGCTGGCTTCCTCGCTCGACGAAGCCGACGAGCTGGTCAGCCTGGCTCAGGCCAACCATCGCATCGCCCAGGTGGGCCACCTGGAGAGATTCAATCCCGCCGTACGCGCAACTCTTCCTCTGATCACGCGGCCTATGTTTTTTGAGGTCCACCGTCTGAGTGTATTCAGCCCGCGCAGCCTTGATGTGGACGTGGTGCTGGACCTGATGATCCACGATATCGATGTCGTGCTGTCGTTCGTGGCATCGCCGCTGCGGGAGCTGCGGGCCGTTGGCTTGCCGGTAGTGACCGACAAAGTAGATATCGCGAATGTCCGCATGGAATTTGAGACCGGATGCGTGGCCAATCTCACCGCCAGCCGCATCAGCACCGAGCGTGTGCGCAAACTGCGCTTCTTTCAGCCCAGGGAATATGTCTCTATCGATTACGGCCGCCAGGATGTTTTCCAGATCCGGGTGACGCAGGAAGAGAAATTTTCGCTGAACAGTCTCATGGCCTTTGCAGAAACGCCGTCCACACTGCCGATTCCCGGAGTCACGCTCAACAAGCCGAAGGTGGAGGCCGAGGAGCCGCTTCGCGCGGAGCTCAAATCATTTCTCCATTCGGTGCGCACGCGCAACACTCCGGTGGTCACGCTGCAAGACGGACGGCGCGCTCTCGGCGCCGCGCTGAGCATCCTGTCCGCCATTGACGAGCACACTCGTCGTGCCAAGCTGCACGTCCTGTAAATTGTTTGTAAATATGTGTTAAGGGGTTGCATCCGGTCCCTTCGTAACCCAGTGTTTTCCACTAGAAAACCATCTTTTTTCGTTGCTGGTGCCTGCAAGGTCAATCAAAAAAACCGTTCTAATGAGAGAATAGTAACTAGCAAAACAACAGGGCCTGATGAAGGCTGGTGGTGGTTTATTCCGGTAATGGAAGAGCAAAGTCGGGCAGGTGTCGAAAAAGATCGGGTTGTAAAAGATCTCCCGGAGCCGGAACTGCACCTGTATCTGGTTGATGAGGACCTGGCTGAAGACCCGCTTTCGTCCTACCGCAGGCGCGAGGCGGCATGGCTCTCCCTGGTCACGCACGGAGTAATCATCGGTTTGATAATGTTGATGCCCAGGTGGGTAGGCCGCCAGGCCGTGATAATCCCAGTTGAGAAACAGCAAACCACCATGCTGACGTTGCCCGACGATCTGCAAAATGTAGAAAAGCCTAAGACAAACATACTTTCTGACAAGAATCGACGGGCGCAATCGTCTACGCCCTCAATCGACAAAGACACTTTGCGTAAGCTGATGGACGCGCGCCGGCCCGGTGCGCCGAAGCAGCCCCAGTCGCCGCCGGCGCAGCAAGCTGT
>DASTPO010000566.1:0-2513 GCA_035762225.1 Candidatus Angelobacter sp. | reverse complement strand
GGCGACCCGGGAAGAGAAGCACTCCACGCGTGGACGGGCGCGGCTTCTGTTTGAAATGCTGCAAGGCGAACCGCTGTCCGGCGGATGGAAGAACGACTATGTGAAAGATGCTTTGGATCTCTGCCTGGCCTGCAAGGCATGTAAGAGTGAGTGTCCTATCAATGTGGACATGGCCACCTACAAGGCGGAATTCCTGGCCCACTATTATGAGCGCCGCGCTCGTCCCCGCGCCGCATATGCCATGGGACTGATTCATCGCTGGGCGAAGCTGGCGCGCCTGGCGCCCCGGCTGGTGAACTTTATGGGCAAGACGCCCGGGCTGTCACATGTGATGAAGTTCGCGGGCGGCATTGCCCAGCAGCGTGAAATACCCGCATTCGCCGGGGAGACTTTTACTGAATGGTTCCGCAGGCGTGGAGCCCGCAACCAGGGCCGCCCGCAGGTCATGCTGTGGCCTGACACCTTCAGCAACAATTTTCATCCAGCGATCGCGCAGGCAGCGGTGGAGGTGCTGGAGCATGCTGGCTACCAGGTTTCCATTCCCAGCGCGTCACTTTGCTGCGGGCGTCCGCTTTACGATTTCGGCATGCTCGATACCGCGCGTGGGCTGCTGCAAGAGGTGCTGGCTGCGCTGCAGCCGCAGATATCGGCTGGCACGCCGATCATCGGCCTGGAGCCCAGCTGCGTCTCGGTCTTTCGCGACGAGATGACCAATCTTCTGGGCAAGAATGAGGCGGCGCAAAAGCTGAAAGCCCAGACATATCTTTTGAGTGAATTCCTGGTGAACCAGGCGGATTACCGGCCGCCGCTGCTACGGCGCAAGGCGCTGGTGCACGGCCATTGCCACCACAAGTCGGTGCTTAAGTTCGACGCCGAAAATGAGCTGCTGAAGCGCACGGGGCTCGATTACAAAGTGCTGGACTCCGGCTGCTGCGGCATGGCGGGATCGTTTGGCTTCGAGGCGGAAAAATATGACGTGTCGGTGCAGATCGGTGAGCGCGTCCTGCTGCCTGCGGTGCGCGCGGCCTCGCCCGATACGCTGATTATTGCCGACGGCTTCAGCTGCTTCCAGCAGATTGAAGGCCTTACCGGACGCAGCCCGTTGCACATTGCCGAAGTGTTGCAGATGGCGATCCGGGAAAGCGAAGAGCACGCAGCCAGAGAGCTGCCTTCGGCGCACGTTTATGCCGAAACACGCCGATAGCCGCGCCCAGCGGCCTCGCGGCGAACGATCCAACTACCCGTTGCGAAGCTGAGGGCTAGGCGATTTGTTCCGGCTGGTTGTAGCGCCGCGCCGCGCGCCTGCCCAGTGCCGTGAGTGGTGAGCGCGTGACCGCAGAGTGGCTGTCGCGGCCAAGCTTCTTCTCCGCTGATCCGCTGGCATCAGGCAACAGTCGATTGACCAGGGCCAGCGCATCCTGCGTGAGCCCGGGCGCGATTGCATGAATGTCAGCCAGCAATTTCGCCTGCCAGCTGATCACCAGCTCCGTTCGATTGGCGCAGGTAGCATGCACTATCTTCTGCGCTGCGCGCCGGGCGGAGACTGAAGCCAGCGGACTGGTGCCGCTCAGTGCGAACCAGCCAAACTCAGATTCGTGCTTCCCTTTGAATTCAGCGTTCAGATGCGATCCCGTGCGCATAAGCCCAGGCACAACCGTAAGAACATGAACGCCGAAGCGTTTCAGTTCAGCATGAAGGCCTTCCGAGAAGCCCACGGTGGCGAACTTCGCGCAGCTATACGGAACCAGGTGAGGAATGCTGACCTTGCCCCCGATGGAGGTAATGTTCACGATCTTGCCGCGGCCACGGGCCAGCATCTCCGGCAGCGCAGAGAGGGTTGGATGCACGGTGCCCCAGAACATCACGTCCATGGCCCGCTGAAAGTCTTCCAGGGTCTGCGACAGCAGCGGCCCCACGGAGATAATTCCGGCGTTGTTGACCAGCACGTCGATGGCGCCCAACTGCCGGCGCACTGTCCGGATCATCTGTTCCACCTGGTCCGGCTTGGCCACATCACAGGTTACGGCGCAGACTTCCACCCCGAGGTGCTCAAGACAATGGCGCGCGCGCGTCAGCTCCTGCTCATCGCGGGCGCAGATTGCGATCTTTGCTCCTTGCCGGGCAAACTCCTCGGCCATCGCCAGGCCCAGGCCGCGCGACCCGCCGGTGATCAGCACGGTTTGTCCGCGCAGCTCGCGCAAACGGCGTCCTCTAACGGTCTTGAATATGTGCCGGGCCACCAGCAGCGCGCCCACGCCGGCAGTAGCGCCGGCCAGGACCGTGCCCGCGGCCAGCCCGCCAATGATCATCTTCGTCTTGTTTTGCATGGCATCTCCTTGTGATCGCGTGAGCTATTCGCGTGGGTTCAGCCTGCCATCTTCAATTCGGCCTCAGGCGCCATTGCGGGAACGCTGATCTTGAGTTTTTCGCCCAGGGCAAGAAATCTCTCGGTCCAGGCCCGCGAGCGCGGGTCCTGTTTTGCGGCCATTGCCGGGAAATCCTTGTTCAAGATG
>DASTPO010000565.1:0-7805 GCA_035762225.1 Candidatus Angelobacter sp. | reverse complement strand
AGCATCCAGGTCCGTGCGGCCTCCATGTCCGATCTGCCAAGGCTGACTGAGATTTACAACCACTATGTGATTCACACGCCGGTGACGTTTGACGTGGAGCCATATACCGTCGAGCGGCGCGCAAGATGGTTTGAGCAGTTTGCCTTGCAGGGGCGTCATCGTCTGCTGGTGGCGGAAGACGATGGTCTGGTGGTGGGCTACGCCGGCACCACGACGTTTCGCGTGAAGCCGGCCTATGACACCACGGTGGAAACCACTGTGTATAGCAGCCCGGAAACGCTGGGGAAAGGAGTGGGCAGAAAGCTGTATGCCGCGCTCTTTGGCGCGCTGGCCAATGAAAAAATCAATCGCATCGTGGCCGGCTATACGCTGCCGAACCCTGCTTCTGCGAAGTTGCATGAGCATTTTGGCTTTCGCCCCGTGGGCATCTTTAGTGAAGTCGGCTACAAGCTCGGCCGTTATTGGGATGTGGCGTGGACGGAGCGTCCATTGCACCTTCCCGCGGATAAATAACCGGCCGTTATTGTCCCAGAAGCTGGCGCGCGACCTTGCAATACAGGTCCACCGCTTCGTGCAGCTGTTTCTTGGAAATGTATTCTCGCTCCGTGTGCGCCACGTGGATGGAGCCCGGCCCCAGCAAAACCGGCGTCCCCCAGTTGCTCAGCCCGGGAACGTCGGTGGTGAACTTCGCCACCATGGTCTCCATGCCGGCAACAGAGCGCAGTTTTACAAAGGGAATTTCCAGAACAAATTCAGTGTCAACGAGCCCAGCCGTTTTTTCCAGGATTTCTTTGCGCAGACTCTCTCCCGGACCCACCATGCGATACAGCAACTGGGCGCGGGCGTGGTCGGAAATTACGTTGGTCGCTCGGCCGCCATCGATGATTCCGATATTGAGCGTACACGGCCCAAACTCAGGATGGTGGGGTAGTTCCATGGCGCGCAGCCGCTCCAGTGCCGTGAGCAGCTTGTCGATGGCCGACTCGCCCAATTCCGGATAAGCCGAGTGCGCCATTCGTCCCTGCGCCGTGAGCACAACCCGAAGCACCCCCTTGCAGGCGGTGGCGATTTTGTTCTCGGTCGGCTCGCCATTGATCAAAAAACGGCTCCCCAGCGAGTTCTCATTAGCGACTTTAGCGCCCAGGCTGTCACGCTCCTCGCCCACCACAAAAAGCAGGCCCACCGCCATCCCTTCCTTACGCAGATGCTGGCATGCTGCGATCTGCGCCGCGATGATTCCCTTGGCGTCGCACGAGCCGCGCCCATAGATATTGTCATGGTCTTCTGAAGAGCGGATGAAAGGCGGCACCGTGTCCATGTGGGTGGAGAAGACGATGTCTGGCTTGCGCTCGTCGAGCGTGGCCACAACATTGAAGCGCTCATGCGCCACCGGCATTTTGTGTGTCATATAGCCCAGGCGGCTGAGTTCTTCGTAAAGCTCCGCACCCACGGCGCCTTCATTGCCGGAGATGGATTCAATATCGATGAGTCTGCGGGTCAAATGAATTGGGTCCATGCGAGCCTACAGGATAAATGGTAAACGGAAATCATGGCTCGGCTCACTGCGCTTGCCTCGAGGAACGTGGAACAAAGAACAAACTCCTCCGCCGGCCGTGCTTCGTGTTCGTCGCTGTTCTCTGTGGTAAAAAAGTACCGTGGCTAATGGAATTAAATCATTCTTTCTGGCTGGACCCGCCGGGCGGCTGGAGGCCTTGCTAAATCAGGGCGCCCCCGACGCGACGCACGCAGCGCTCGTCTGCCATCCTCATCCTTTGTTTGGCGGCACCATGCACAACAAGGTTGTCTACCACGCCATGAAGGCGCTGAGCGGCTTCGGCTTCCCGGTTCTGCGCTTCAATTTCCGCGGCGCGGGAACCAGCGAAGGCAAGCATGACAAGGGCCACGGTGAGCAAGATGATGTGCGCACGGCGCTCGACTGGCTGGATGCAGAGTTTCATCTGCCCATGATTTTTTGCGGATTCTCTTTTGGCGCCGCCACGGGGCTGCGGGTAGTCTGCGGTGACCAGCGGGTCGCCGGGCTGATTTCCCTGGGGACGCCCGTCGGGGTAGAGGGACGTGTTTACACCTACAACTTCCTTCACGAGTGCGTGGCTCCCAAACTGTTTGTCAGCGGATCGCAAGACCAGTACGGCCCGCCGCAAAATATCAGGTTGGTGGTGGAGCAGGCAGCGGAGCCGAAAAAGATGGTCCTGGTGGAGGGCGGCGACCATTTTTTTGAAGGGCATCTTCAGGAAATGCAGGCTGCCATTCGCAGCTGGATCGCGGAATTCTTCAAGCCGGGCCGGCAGGCGGAAGCCAGCTGATGTCAATTGAACACAGCATGCGCGCGACCGCGCGCGAGATTTTTCTCGATGCCCTTGCCGAAGCCAGTATTGAAAAAGCATTCGATCGCCACGTGCATTACCAGCGCGGCTTGTTGCGCATCTGCGACGATCTCTATGACCTGAACGCGCATTCGCGCGTGCTGTGCATCTCCTTCGGCAAGGCGGCCCATCGCATGGCGGAAATCCTTGCCCGGCAGGTGGGATCGACGCTGGAAGGGATCGTGGTTGACCCCAACCGGCATCCCTATCAGCTCTCCGGCTACCGCTATTTTGCCGGCGGACATCCCCAGCCTAATGAAGAATCGATGCGGGGCGCTGAAGCGATCCTGAAGTCTCTGGGAGCGTTGAATCCGCAGGCGCTGGCCATCTTTCTGATCAGCGGCGGCGGATCGGCCGCGGTGGAGAAGCCGGCGGATCCGGAAATCTCATTGCCTGACCTGATTGCGACCTACAAGGCGCTGGTGAACTCCGGCGCGCCGATCGCAAAGATCAATGCGGTACGCAAACATCTCTCGGCGGTGAAGGGCGGGCGTATGGCCCAGGCGGCGCAGGGCGCGCAGCAGGTCTCCATCATGGTGTCTGACGTGCCCGAGAATGCGCTCGACTCGCTCTCATCGGGCCCGACCATGCCCGATTCCAGCACCGTGGAGGATTGTTATCGCATTGTTCATGAGCACAATATGCTGCCGGACTTTCCCGCGTCTGTGCGGGAGCTCTTTGACCGCCGCGCGCTGGAAGAGACGCCCAAGAAAGACGATCCGGAGTTTATTCGTTCCCGATGGTGGAAGGTGCTCTCCAATGAAACCGCGGAGAAGGCCGCTGCGGCGGCCGCCGCAAAGCATAACTTTGCCGTCGAGATCGACCACCGCTGCGACGACTGGGATTTTGCCCGGGCCGCGGATTACCTTCTGGATCGACTGCGTACGCTGCGCCAGGGAGTGGCACGCGCCTGCATTATTTCCGGCGGCGAGGTTACGGTGAAGGTCCCTGCCGGCGCCGGTACAGGCGGGCGCAACCAGCATTTTGCTCTCTATTGCGCGCAGAAAATCGCTGGAGAAAATATTGTGGTCTGCAGCGCCGGTACTGACGGCATCGACGGCGCCAGTCCCGCCGCGGGCGCCGTGACAGACGGAACCACACTGGATCGCGCGCTAAAGGCCGGCCTTGATCCCGCCGCCCATTTCAGCGCTTTCAATTCATTTCCGCTGTTTGAGAAGCTGGGCGACACAATTTTGACTGGGCCGACCGGCAACAACGTGCGCGACCTGCGGGTGCTGCTGGCCTATTGATCTGTGTTTTCCATCAACGCCACCAAAGGGAACTGTCGATAACAATAGCGACGAGCCTGGCCCGCCGGCCGAATTGTTATTTGCCCTTGACCAGCGGCAAAATCGCGTACAAATGATGCGCTTCGTGTATCAGGAAAAACTCCAGCCACTGTGACAGGTCCATCGGGCCGAATTTCGGATGGACGCCGGTTCTCTGGAATTCCGCCTCATTCATTGACCGTAAGCGGACAATAAGCTTGGCGCGCATGCCGGAGAGGCGAACGAGCATTTGTTGCGTCGAGAGTCCTGACCATGATCCCCAATCCGGGTCTTCTTCCGCGCTGTATCGCGGCAGGTGCGGGGCATCTTCTGCCAGGATGCGGTCAATGCGCTGGAGAAATACCTGGTGATAACGCGCCAGATGCGCCAGGTGTTCGTGGGCCGACCACTTGCCGGGCGATACCTTCGCGTTCAACGCCTCGTTCGATGTGCTTTTCAGGAACGTTGCCAGGAAATCATGGAGCTGGGTCTCACAGCGCTGGATCCGGGCTGAATTTGTGTGGGCCACCATCCTATTGTCTTACGAAAACGATGCGGCGTCAGACTTGAATTCCTGATCCGCGGATTAGCGTTGGATTTTCCGCAAAACGAGCCCAGAATGGCCGTTCTAGCTATGTTGTCCGATTCTCTGGAGGAAAGATGAAAAGCTCTGCAATTCTGTTTACCTGGTTGTGTTTGGCTGGCCTGATGATGGCTCAGGATAAGACGCAGCCTAGACTGGTGAGGGTGGTAGGAACCGCTGAGGTGAGGGTCACGCCTGACCGTGCCGTCATTAGCGTTGGAGTGGAAAAACATGACCCGACCGCCGGAGCAGCCAAGCGGTCTGCAGATGCCGCTGCCCGCCAGATCCTGGCCGCACTGCACGCCGGTGGGGTTGATGCAAAGGATATTCAAACCACCTTCCTGTCACTCCAGCCGCAGTCTTACATCCACAAAGGCGTGCGAACCTCCTACTTTTCCGCGGAGGAGACTTTGGACGTTACAGTGAGGGACCTGGCAAAGCTCGACTCTCTTCTGGAGTCGTTGGTCAGGGCCGGAGGTAATCGCATTGATTCGGTCCGCTATGAAACCAGCGATCTGAGGAAATACCAGGACGAGGCCCGTGATTTGGCGGTGAAGGCGGCTCGGGAAAAGGCCCAGGCTCTTGCCCAGGCACTCGGGCTCGATATCGGGAAGGCGCATGCAATCGAGGAAGATCCGGGGGATGGCTCCAGGTTTCAAGAAGCACTTTTCGCCAATGTTTCCAAGACACGTAACGAAGGACCGCTCGCGCCTTCACTTGCGCCGGGTCAAAAAACCATTTCAGCCTCTGTGGCTGTGTCATTCGACCTTAACTGATGTGACGAGGATCGTCGTCTCTTCTGCTTAAAATGAGAAAACGGCAACAGGTCATTTAGAATTTTGTCTTGGGGGACTTCTGAATGGCCAGTTTTTATGAGGATGTGCCGATCCACTGGCAAGAGGGTGATCAGACGCTGGGCCGCGGGCTCGGCAACCATGTGGCGTGGATGTGCAAATGCAATCACCTGATGCTGGCCCCGCATGAGGAGCTTTATCTGGTCCCGGCATGCCCTACCTGCGGCCGCAAGTTCAGGGTCTTGAAGGGTAAGAAGCCTCGCTATGTGCGACGTGTGGTCGAGCGGGTGGAGAAGCCCGTCACCCGCTGGTGAAAAGGGACCAAGCCGCCAAAGCGCCAGATTCCAAAGTTGCGTCTCTACGCCGCCAACCGCAATGCCGTATAATCCCGCCGCACGCCTGAATCGAGGATAACCAAATGCCTGACGCCCGCGATAAGCAGATCTCCCCGCCCGAGAAAATGACAAACGAGAAAACAGATGGTCAGAAAGAGCCAGTCACCCACGGCAGCCAAAGCGCAACTGCTCTGGACCGGCGGCGCTTTCTAGCCAGTGCCGCTGTTGGTGCGGCCACGCTGGCAATGCCGCGCTGGGCAACCGCTCACGGTCGCGGCTCTCTGGCTCCCGCCAAAGCGTCCATCGCCTCGGGTTTTGATGACGATCTCTCGGCCATTCGCGCTGAAATCACCAAGCGCCATGATGAGAGCGTGCAGCGGATGCAAACCTGGATCAGGCAGCCCTCGATTGCAGCGGAAAACCGCGGCATGAATGAAGGCTGCGAACTCACCATACAGATGCTGCGCGAAGCAGGGTTCCAGCAGGTGAGCAAGGTCCCCACAGACGGCCAGCCGGGAATTTTTGCCACGCTGGATGCGGGCGCGCCCAAAACTCTTGGCCTTTATTTCATGTATGACGTGAAACAGGTTGATCCCTCAGAATGGTCGTCACCGCCATGGGAAGCACGGCTGGTGGACAAGCCAGGATTCGGCAAAGCGATCGTGGGCCGGGGTGCGGTGAATCAGAAAGGCCCGGAATCAGCTTTTCTTGCGGCGCTGCATGCCATCCGCGGCGCGGGACGCAAGCTGCCGGTAAATTTTGTTTTCGTCGCCGAAGGTGAGGAAGAAATTGGCTCACCACACTTTTCTCAGGTCGTGCGCAAGCCTGAAGTGCTGGCTGCGCTCAAGCGCACCATGGGAATCTTCATGCCCTTTGCCTCGCAGGACCCTGACGGAAAAGTGACGTCGTTCCTGGGAGCCAAAGGCGTGGTGGAGCTGGAACTGGTTTCCAGCGGAGAAAAATGGGGCCGCGGCCCCCGCGCCGATATTCATTCCAGCAACAAAGCTCGGCTGGACTCGCCCGCGTGGCACCTGGTGAAGGCGCTCAATACGCTGGTCTCGGCCGACGGCAATGACCCGGCGATTGAAGGCTTTGCCGCCAAGGCCCGGCCGATATCCGCGGAGGAGAAGGCGATGGTCGCGGAAGCAGCCCGGCGTCTGGATGAAAACGCTCTCAAAAAGCAGATGGGCGTCGAACACTGGATCCATGACGTAAGTTTTCAGGAGTCACTGGAACTGCTGGTATCAAAGCCAACGGTAAATATTGAAGGCCTGGTCGGCGGCTATACCGGGCCCGGAGGCAAGACGGTCCTGCCGCATCGTGCCGTTGCCAAAATGGACTTGCGCCTGGTGCCGGACATGACGGCCGCGGATGCGTTGTCCGCGCTCAAAGCGCATCTCGCGAAGAACGGCTTTGGTGACATTGAAGTAAACATGACCGGCGGCTACGATCCCACCAGCACTCCAGCCGCCTCCGCGGTGGTTCGGGCGGAACATGCTGTTTACAAGCGTAACGGAATCGATCCCATCGTGATGCCGCGCCTTGCGGGCTCATGGCCGGGATATGTATTCACAGGTGAGCCGCTCAGGCTGCCCGCTGGACACTTTGGCCTTGGACACGGCAGCGGCGCTCACGCTCCCAACGAGTATTACGTGATTGAATCATCAAACCCCAAGGTGCAGGGCATGGATGGTTCGGTGATGTCTTACGTCGAGTACCTGTATGAGGTGGCGCGGACGGCATAAAGATTTTCCCCGCATCCAGCGCAGGCGGCCGCCGCTCGAAGACGTCCGGCAAGCGCGGCTCACAAGTCAACGTGTGCGGCCGTCCAACTTCCCATGGGAGAACTTCCATGACTACGAGAAAAATGTCTTCATGTTTGCTGCTGTCGGTCGTTTTGATCTCCGCGAACGCCGGCGTCGCGCAGGATGAACCGCCGGCGAAGGGCGGAGTTGACGATAGCCAGCTTCTGATCGGCGACTGGCATGGCGAATCCATTTGCGCGGTGCGCCCCAGTGCCTGCAATGATGAAAAATCTGTTGGTCACGTGAGGAAGGCCGGCGATACACCAAACCGATATTCCCTGCAATTGGACAAAATAGTCGATGGCAAAGCCATCGACATCGGCACGGTGGACTGCACTTATGCACCAGCTCAGCACGCACTCACGTGCAGTGTTCCCAAGTTTGTTCTGAACTTCACAGTGCAGGGCAAGAAAATGTCCGGCACCATGAAGTTGCCGGACGGCACGCTCTGGCGAAATATCTCCCTCGCTCGCGATTAAGCCAGGACTGTTTTATTGAACCGTCAAGGTAATCGTTGAGGTCGCAGTGGCGCCACCGCTGGCGCTGCTGGCGGTTACCAGCACCGCAGAGGTGCCTGCCGGTGTTCCTGAGCCGCTTTTCGAACTGCTGCCGCAACCGGCGATCAGAAATACGGCC
>DASTPO010000564.1:0-4928 GCA_035762225.1 Candidatus Angelobacter sp. | reverse complement strand
AACCCTCGGAGAGCGCTATGACCAAAGATGAGATCCTCAAGAAGCACAAGCAGTATCTCTTCCCTTCCATTTCTACTTACTACTCTGAACCGCTGGTGACCGACCACGCCAGCATGCAGCACCTGTGGGACGTGGAGGGTAACAAGTATCTGGATTTCTTTGGCGGGATTGTCACGATCTCTGTGGGGCACGCCAACCCGCGGGTGACCGGCAAGATCAAGGCGCAGGTGGACCGGTTGCAGCACGCTTCCACGGTGTTTCCCAACGAAGCGGTGGTGGCGCTGGCGGAAAAGATCGCGCAGATCACTCCGGGGGAGATCAGCCAGAGCTATTTCACCAACAGCGGCACTGAAGCCAATGAGATGGCGGTGCAGCTGGCGCGCATGTTTACCGGACGGTTTGAAGTGGTGACGCTGCGGCACGGCTACAGCGGCCGGTCCAACATGGCGCAGTCGATGACCGGGCACAGCACCTGGAGAAAATCGAATACCGCGCCGGCGCCGGGATTTGTGCATGCCATGAACGCCTATTGCTATCGCTGCCCGCTGGGCAAGACCTATCCCAGTTGCGAGGTGGCGTGCGCCAGGGACGTGGAAGCGGTGATCCAGACCACCACGTCAGGCCAGATCGCGGCGTTCTTTGCCGAGCCGATCCAGGGCGTTGGCGGATTTATCACGCCGCCCAAAGAGTACTTCAAGATCGTGTTCAAGATTGTGAAGGAATATGGCGGGCTGTTTATCTCCGATGAAGTGCAGACCGGCTGGGGACGCACGGGCAAGAAATGGTTTGGGATCGAGCAATGGGAGGTAACGCCGGACATTATTACAGCGGCAAAAGGGCTCGCCAACGGCGTGCCGGTGGGATTGACGGCGACACGTCCGGAGATTGCGGGCAGCTTCAAAGGAATGCAGATTTCTACCTTCGGCGGCAATCCTGTGACCTCAGTGGCGGCCAAAGCGACGATTGAGGTGATTGAAGAAGACCGTCTGATGGATAACGCGGACGTGGTAGGCAGATATTATCGCGAAGGCCTGGAAGGCCTGAAAGACAAGCATGAGGCGATTGGCGATGTCCGCGGCATGGGGCTCATGCAGGCGATGGAATTTGTGAAAGATCGCTCCAGTAAAGAACCCGCGCCGGAGGCGACCAACCAGTTTATGGAGCATTGCCGCAAAGGCGGACTGCTGGTGGGCAAAGGCGGATTGTTTGGCAACGTGATCCGCACCTCTCCACCGCTGAATATTTCCAAAGCCGATGTGGACGAGGCGATCCGGATCATGGACCATGCGCTGACGGCGATGCAGCCGGCCATGGCCGGAGCCGCCAGCCGGCGCTAGTCGCCCATGGCGGCAGTTGATTCCGCCAGCGTGACTTCATGCTGCAACCCGACGGCGTGCTGGGCCAGATGCGAGAACGCCGCGCGGGCGGGAACCTGGATGGGCGCGGGATGGCCCCAGTCGTAGCCTTCTTCGCCGTGCTGGGAGAGATCGAGCCCCTGGATCTCATGATGTTCAGGAACGCGAAGGCCGATCACGAGATCGACGAATTTGAGTATGACCAGAGTGCCGGTGATGGCCAGGGCGCTGGCTATCCCAACACCGATTGCCTGGTTGACGAACTGGTGCGCGTTGCCTTCCAGAGCGCCGGAAGGCAGAACGCGTCCGCTGGCATCTTTGAAAATGGGATTGATCACGCTGCTGGCGAAGACTCCGGTAAGCAGCGCGCCGATTGCGCCGCCGGCGCCGTGTACGCCAAAGGCATCGAGCGTGTCGTCATATCCGAAGCGCGCTTTGACGTGGGTGACCATCAGGAAGCAGAAAACGCCGGCGATGGCGCCGATGGCGAGCGCCGACATCGGAGTGACAAAGCCGGCAGCAGGCGTGATCGCGACCAGTCCGGAGATGGCGCCGGAGATCGCGCCCAGTGCGCTGGGCTTGCCGTTGCGAATCCATTCCGCGGCGCACCAGCCGATAACGGCCGCGGCCGCGCCAAAATGTGTCGCCACAAAAGCACTGGTAGCCAGACTGCCCGCGCTCAGAGCGCTGCCGGCGTTGAACCCGAACCAGCCTACCCACAGCAGGCATGCGCCGATAAAGCTCAACACCATGCTGTGCGGCGGCATCGGCTGTTGCTGGTAGCCAATGCGCCGGCCAAGATACAAAGCACACACCAGCGCGGAAACTCCGGAGGTGATATGGACCACGGTGCCGCCGGCGAAGTCGAGCGTGGGGAAACGGCCGCCGAGCGCGGCGTTGAGCAAACCGCCTTTGCCCCAGACCATATGCGCCATCGGGCTGTAAACCAGGGCGCTCCACAGCGCCATGAATACCACCATCGCGCTGAATTTCATGCGCTCGGCAAATGCCCCGGTGATCAGCGCCGGAGTGATGATCGCGAACATCAACTGGTAAACCATGAAAGTCTGCGCGGGAATGGTGGCGGAGTAGTCCGCGTCAGGTGCCGCGCCCACGCCATGGAGAAAGAGGTTGTGCAATCCGCCGATAAAACTGTTTCCCTGCCCGAAAGACAGGCTGTATCCGAACACCGCCCATACCACGGTGACCACGGCCATCAGGGCAAAGCTCTGCATCATGGTGGCAAGCACGTTCTTCTTGCGCACCAGACCGCCGTAAAACAGTGCCAGGCCAGGCCCGGTCATCAGCAGCACCAGGGCGGAACTCATCAGCACCCAGGCATTGTCGGACGCGCCCCGGGAGTCGGCAATTTGCTGTTCCAGCCTGGCGATGCGTTCATTTTGCGCGTCTGCCGGCTTCGTCGCCGCAGCCTGCGCCAGCAGACCCAGTGGCGAGCACAGCATGAACACCGCTACCCAGTAGCGCAGAAACTTTGCCATAGCTTGTTCGCTCCAGCAGCTGTTGAACCAGCCGACTTGAAGATCACTTTAGCCACGTTCTCTGTTTGAGGGAAATCGAAAATTCTTATCGTCGCTATAAGCGGCACCGTCATCCGGATAGTAAACTCGTTTCAATGACCGTTTTGAGCTTCGTGAGAATAATATTGGCGCATCATGTTTTTCGAGGTATTCGATTTGCGTCGACGTAAAACGCCCCCGGCTGGTCCCGACCGCTTGCTCGACCAACTCGACAAGGTAGAGCGCAAGTTACAGGACTGGATTGCCTTCTCCCCGAAGAATGAAGAATGGTTCCGGCGCGATCCTCTGGGCGCCATGCGTGCCGCAGGCCTCAACATTGAAGATGACATCATGCTGGAGTTGGAACTGATCACCAAAACCATCGCCAGAAAATTGAAGGAAGCAGAATAGCTCCTTCGGCGTTCGCGGCCCACACTGTGATTCATCGACTTGTCAATCAGTCCGGCCAACGGCACGTGACGACTTTTGTTTCCGTGTAGAAATTCACGCCATCTTTGCCCAGCGCGTGCAGATCGCCGAAAAATGAGTTCTTCCATCCCGAAAACGGGAAGAACGCCACCGGCGCCGGAACGCCCACATTGACGCCAACCATGCCCGCCGTCACGTTCTGGGTAAACTGCCGCGCCGCGCCGCCGGAACGCGTAAAGATTGAGGCCGCATTCCCATACTCGGACCGGCTAACCACTTCAATCGCTTCTTGCAGATTCTTCACCCGCACCACGGAGACCAACGGCCCAAAAATCTCCTCCTGGGCCACTCGGGACTCAGGATTCACCTTGTCCAAAATCGTTGGTCCAACAAAATATCCTTTGCCGTTGGCCACTGGATCTTTTCGTCCATCACGCGCCAGCACCGCGCCTTCCTTCTCGCCTAGTTCGATGTAGCTCACAATGCGCTTCTTCGCTTCATCCGTGATAACCGGGCCCATGCCTGTGCGCAGCTCGCATCCATTCCCTACCGTCAGTTTGTCGGCCGCAAGCACCAGTTCTTTCACCAGCGGATCACCGGCCTCGCCCACCGCAACCACTACGCTGGTCGCCAGGCAGCGCTCGCCTGCGCAGCCAAAGCCCGAGCCCATCACCGCTGCCACCGTCGATTTGATGTCCGCATCCGGCAGCACCACAGAATGGTTCTTGGCTCCGCCCAGCGCCTGGACGCGCTTTCCATTGCTGGCCGCGGTCTGGTAAATGTATTTCGCCACCGCGCTCGATCCCACAAATGAAACCGCGCGCACACGCGGATCGGTCAGCAACTGGTCTACCGTCTGCTTCGCGCCGTGCACCAGGTTCAAAACGCCGGGAGGCATGCCCGCCTCATGCGCCAGCTCAACCATCCGGGCAGCCGTGCGCGGTACTTTGTCAGAAGGCTTCAGGATAAAAGTGTTCCCGCACGCAATCGCCAGGGGAAACATCCACAGCGGGACCATCATCGGAAAGTTGAATGGCGTAATTCCCACGCAAACGCCCACCGGATAGCGCGTTGACCAGCTATCCACAGAAGTTCCGACCCGGTCTACCGTATCTCCCATCATCAGCGTTGGAGCGCCGCAGGCGAACTCAATGCACTCGATCCCGCGGTCGTATGATCCCTGCGCCTCTTCCCGCGTCTTGCCGTTTTCTTCCGTGATCAGCGCCACCATCTCCTTCGCATTCGCTTCCAGCAGCTCGCGCAGCTTGAATAACACCTTGCAGCGCTGGATCACCGGCGTCCGGCTCCATGCGGGAAACGCCTTGTGCGCGGCGTCAATGGCCGCGGAAATCTCTTCCGCTGTGCAACGCGGTATCTCGGCCACAGGCTCGCCCGTTGCCGGATTGTGCTGTATGTCCTTGGGGCCGCTGGAAATCAGGGCTTTCCCATTGATATAAAGCGGGCAGGACTTCAGTTCCACAGCCGATGCGGTAGGTGTCATTGGGACCTCGCAGAAATTACCCTTGAATTTTACACCGATTGGCGAGCGTACCGGCGCATTGTCTGGCCGCCCTGTCGCCGGAAGAAGTAATGAAGTAAAAGATGGGCAGTCCGAATACGCCTGCCG
>DASTPO010000563.1:0-6058 GCA_035762225.1 Candidatus Angelobacter sp. | reverse complement strand
TTTGACGCCACCGCGGCCAAGGTCCTGAGCGTCGGCGGCCGGACAGCGATGGCCAAATTCGCCGTGCCCGGAGTTTGCTGGCAGGGCTACTTCCTGGACCCCGAAGGCAACACGTTCGGCATCTTTCAGCCCGATCCTTCGGCTTGATTTCTCTCGCTCCGCTCCAAACCGCTAACGATTCTGGCTCGACTTGATCAAGCTGCTCCTGTTGCAGCCGGCTCGCTGCGTGGTCGGGCTCGCCAGCTTCTCCCAAAGCACTTACGTAGCATGCTCCATGTCTGCCCCGAGACATAGAAGTAGGGCGCGTCTTTTCGCGCTGCCATCTATAATTGAGTACAGGCCATTAATGAGCACTCAGACCACAGCCCGAACCAGAACCATCGCGGTAGCCATGTCCGGCGGTGTGGATTCATCCACCGTTGCGGCCATGCTGCGCGCGGAAGGGCACAATGTGGTGGGCCTGACCATGCAGCTATGGAACCAACGCCGCCTCGCGGGTCGCGAAGGCATGCCGGAGCAGGTGCAGGGCCGCTGTTGCTCCATCGACGACGTTTATGACGCGCGCCGCGTCGCCGAAGAGCTGGACATCCCGTATTACGTGGTGAACCACGAAGAGCGATTTGAGCGTGACGTGGTGCGGCCGTTCATTGACGAGTATCTTTCCGGCCGCACGCCGATTCCTTGCAGCCTGTGCAACAACCATCTCAAGTTTGACCAGTTGCTGATCACCGCGCGGCAGATCGGCGCCGATCTATTGGCCACGGGCCACTATGCGCGCTGCGAGTTTTCCGCCGAGCGCAATCGCTGGCTGCTGCGTCGCGCCGCTGATCCCGCGAAGGACCAGACTTATTTTCTTTTTGGCCTTACCCAGGAACAGCTCAGCCGCACTCTCTTTCCCCTGGGCAACATGAGCAAGCCGCGGGTGCGCGAGCTGGCGCGCGAGCACCATCTGGCGCTGGCGGAGAAGCCCGATTCGCAGGAGATATGTTTCGTCCCCGGCGGTGATTACAAGCGCTTTATTGACGCCTATCTCGCCGATCAGGGTGAGTCGCTGCCTGATACCTCCGGCGACCTGGTCACCACCGATGGCCGCGTGCTCGGGCGTCATGAGGGCGTACATAACTTTACCGTGGGCCAGCGCAAGGGACTGGGCGTAGCTACGGGCTCGCCCCTTTATGTAATCAACATCAACGGCGCGGAAGGCAAGGTCACCGTTGGCGGGAATGATGATCTGCTCTCGCGCACCCTGATTGCCCGCGACTTGAATTGGATCGCGATTGATAAGCTGATGGAGCCAGTGCGCGTTTCTGCCAAGATTCGCCACCGCCACGAGCCGGCCCCAGCAGTGGTTGAACCGGCGCCGAATGGCGAGGTCCGCGTCACCTTCGACGAGCCGCAGCGTGCCATCACACCGGGACAAGCCGTTGTGTTCTATGACGGCGATCTGGTGGTGGGCGGCGGCTGGATTGCGCAAACGGTAAAGAACTAGACGAAGCAGAGTCTCTAAACGGAAACTTCGCGCGATTTACGTCTATTATTCCGTTCAGGCCCGTTTCTTGCGTTTGACTGCCGTCTTCTTTCGCCCTATGCGGGTCACCGTAGGTACCACGCTAAGACCACCTGCCGGAGTCACATCCACCAGAACACCCAGCACACTCGGCCTGCCCTGGTTGTAAAAGACCTTTCCGCGATTCGAAACGATGCGCACGGCGCCATCGGGGCGGCGCAGGCGCAGCTCAACCGCGAAATCTTTTCCGCCGTGAATGGCTTTATCGAGGGCTGCCTGGGCTGACTGGCGATCACTTGAGACAAAAAGAGCATTCAGAAAGTCGGAGTAACGCAGCCGGGAAACGTAGGTCGGCAACCCGATAATTTCAGCAAACTCGGCCGAGATGGAGAGTTCTTCTTCCTGCAGGTCGAGCTCCCAGCTGCCGATCTTCGCCGCTTGCTGGGTCAGCATCAGATGTTCCTGCTTGAGACGCAACTGCTGTTCGGCGCGGCGCCGTTCCGTAATGTCCGTGCTGGATGAAACAATCCCGCCATCGGGGGCAGGGAAGACTCGAATCCGAAAGGCCCGGCCGGTCATGGGCGAGACATGTTCAAACTCTGACGAGGTTCGGAGCTCCATGCAACGCCTGTACTGCGTTTCGAGTTCCGTTCCGCGCAAAAAGGGGTAGCGCTCCCAGATCGTGGATCCGATGATTTCATCAGCCGAGACGCCCAGGAGCTTCTGCCCGGCCGTGTTTACGTATGTGTACTTCCAGTTGGAATCGAGAGTGGTAAAGATGTCGCTGATGTGATCAAGGGCTTCTGCGGCGCGTGCGCGCGCGTCCTGCAATTCGCGTTCAAGCTGGGCTTCGCGTTCCATGGCCTGCCGGCGGAACCGGGCTATGTTCAGGTGGGCTGCGACGCGCGCCAGGAGCTCCCGGGCAGTAAAGGGTTTTACCAGATAGTCGTCAGCGCCCGACTGCATGCCTTCAATCAATGACTCTTCACCGGCGCGCGCGGAGAGCAAGATCACCGGCACCGAAGAGGTGCTTGGATTGCGCCGAAGCTCCGCCAGCAACTGGAAGCCGTCCATCTCCGGCATCATTACGTCGCTCAGAACTAGGTCGGGAACGCTGGCCGTGGCTTTGGCCAAAGCATCGCGGCCGTTTTTAGCCGTGGTGACTCGAAAACGGGAGCTCAGTAAACGCTGTACGTATTCCCGCATGTCGCGGTTGTCGTCGACCAGAAGCACGGCAGCCTTTTCTGACGCTGGTCCGGGGAGCGTTGTGCTTGCGTTCAGGTCAGCCCGTTCAGCATAATGGGCCGCCCCGACACCTCCTCGGGGTTCCTTGGGCAACCAGCTCAGGGCTTCCTGTAAGAAGGCTTCACGCGCGGTACCATGGATTTCGGTGCGACCGTCAGCAGCGATCTGCTCGGGCGGCAGATGTTTGCTTCCGTACGGGAGAGCGACCACAAAGGAAGTCCCCTTGCCCAATTTGCTTTCCACCCGTATGGTCCCGCCGTGCATGTTCACCAGTTCATGCACCAGGGCCAGGCCGATTCCGCTTCCTTCATGCGTTCTGCGCCGTGCGTGCTCAATCCGGCGAAAACGCTCAAACAATTGCGGGATTTCTTTTTCCTCAATTCCAGTTCCGGTATCCCGAACCACTAACTCCGCGTGGTCACCCCGGTGGGTGAGCCTTATCACCACCGACCCTTCAAAGGTTGATTTCAGCGCGTTGGAGATCAGGTTGAGAACAATCTTCTCCCACATCTCCAGGTCGACGTACACCTCCTGCGGCAGCGGAGAGCACTCAACAAAATAAGTCAGCCCGGCCCTCTCCATCGCCGAACGGAAGACACTGGCGAGATCGAGGGTGTAGCTGCACAGATCGGTTGCGCGATACCTGGCTTTGACACGCCCCGCCTCCAGGCGAGAGAAGTCCAGGAGGGTATTTACCAGCTTGAGCAGCCGCAATTCATGGCGATGGACGGTCTCCAGTTCCGCGCCCACAAGCGCGCGCTGCGGACCGGCCAGCGCATCTTCCGTGGGGCCAAGCATCAGGGTCAAGGGCGTGCGAAATTCATGGCTGACATTGCTGAAAAAAGCGGTTTTGGCGCGATCGATTTCGGCCAGCGCTTCAGCACGCTTGCGCTCTTCCTGATACGCGCGAGCATTGGCTATGCCTGCCGCAATCTGTCCGGCAAGCAGATCGATGAAGGACGAATAGGCATCGTCGAACGGACGGTACGGATTCAGGCCAGCCACCATCACGCCGATGGGTGCATCCTGGCCCTGGCGCGTGATCGGTACGAGCAAAGCCCGCTCGGGCGGCTTATCCCACCCGCCGCGGGGAACAGTGCCCACTCGGTCTGAAAGGTTCTCCACCACTACCTTCGTTTTGCGCTGCAGGAGCTCGGCGATCGGCCAGAGCACATCAGGGGATTTGACATCAAGAATTTGAGACATGCCGGAACTGACGGCTTCAATGCCCGTGGAGCAAGCCAGCCGCAATTGCGTTGCACTCTCCTGAAACAGGTAGGTAATGGTAAAAGGCAGGTCTCGCAGGTTGGCGCCCAGGCTGCGCTGGATGGCGGCGAGAACTTCATTCTCGGCACTGGTTGTGCTCAGCTCCGCTGCGAGGGTGCGCAAAGATGCCAGCCTTCGCTCCCCGATGATGCGCTCGGTTTCCTCAGTGACGACGCACAAATTTCCGTTGATTCGGCCGTCGTCTGAAGTCAATGGGCTGTAAGAGAAGGTATGGTAAGTCTCCTCGGTATAGCCGCTGCGCTCCAGGAACAATAGCAAGCCCTCATCCCACGTGGCCTCGCCGGTATCAAAGACCTTCTGTAAGCGCGGGCCAATCTCATTCCATATCTCAGCCCAGACCTGCTGAGAAGGCTTCCCCAGGGCCCATGGGTGCTTCTTCCCAAGGCTCATGTGGGCATACGCGTCGTTATAGAGGAAAGTAAGTTCCTTGCCCCAGCCCATCCACATGGCATAGCGGGATGAAATCAGAATTCGAACCGTGTTTTTGAGGCTCTGGGGCCAGTTGGCGAGCGGCCCAAGCGGAGTCTTGGACCAATCAAAGGCAAGAATTCTGGAACCAAGTTCGCCGCCACCGGAAAAGACCGCTCTATCATTACCGGGTGCTATTTGGTTCTCTGGTCCTTCAGTCTGGCTGAGGCCAGCCGGCGCTTGTTTTGGCATAGGACTTGTGAAAACTTAAGTTTACAGGCGTCCCTGGGTAGGAGCCAGCGTGCCGAATCAAGCCACAAAGAACGTAACACGCAGGCTTCACCAGCAACAAAGATGCATTTTCTGGGTAGCTGGGTTGCTTACGGCCAAAAATGAAGCGCTTGACATTTGCCGCTGCGGTGCCTGGATCGCCGCACATGTCGCGCGAGCCTTAGCTTTCACCCCGCTCGCGCTCGCAACTCCCGTGGCCGCTCCTGCGGGTTCGAAAATGTCTCCAGCGCGGCAAACTCGTCATCGAAAATTTCAAACACCGTGAACAGCTTCACAATCTGGAGCACCTCACGGACCCTTCTGGTCAGGTTCAACAGCTTTACCGTGCCACCTTCGCGGCGCACTGCAACAAACGAGCTGACCAGTTCTCCGATGCCGGAGCTGTCAATATAGGGAACGTCGCTCAGGTTCAGCACAATCTTTCGGTCGCCTGCGGCAATCAGTTCGCGGATGGTATTTCTCAGCGCGGCGGTTTCACCGTGCACGATGCGTCCTGTGATATCGACAATTGCTACTGCTGCGCTCTGCCGGACAAATAACTTCATGGGACCCTCCATCTCACCCTCGATTTGAAACAACTCGCAGCCGTAGTCGCGCTTGATGGCCGCCAGTGACTAATCCAAATTTCAAATCGATCACATCCCTGGGCGTAGGGATATTGCGAAGACCGGGCAGCCCGTGGAGCAAGGACGCGGGAAACGGAAGCCGGATCTTTGCGTGCTTGATAGATAGTGACTTAAATATGTCAGGCGTTTCAAGATACTGGAGGTGATTAAAAGAAGCGTAACCTGCTGATTAGAGCTAATTTGGGGCCAAATCTCTGCAAAGCGCCATATATGAGATACTGATTCCCATATTGGACGGACAACATGCCCGAGCCTGCAATTCCGCCTGACGCAGCTCGAAAGCAAGATTTGAGCGGTGTTACGCTAGGCCGTTTTCGTATCCAGAGCCGCCTTGGAGCAGGCGGAATGGGCGAAGTGTATCGCGCCGAGGACACGAAGCTTCGCCGCACCGTCGCCATCAAGCGCGTCGCTGGTTCCAATGACGCCAGCGAAGGGGAATTGTCCCGGCTGCTGCGCGAGGGTCAGCGCGCTTCCGCACTCAACCATCCCAACATTGCCGGCATTTATGACGTGTTTGAAGAACACGGCGAGGTCCTGCTCGTCATGGAATATGTGGAAGGCGTTACCCTGCGGCAAAAGCTGGCCGGACCCATGACCCGGGAAGAGTTTCTACCCATAGCGGTGGAATGTGCCGCCGCCCTCGCCGCCGCGCACCAGAAGGGAATTCTCCACAGCGATATCAAGCCGGAAAACA
>DASTPO010000562.1:0-24612 GCA_035762225.1 Candidatus Angelobacter sp. | reverse complement strand
CACACGCTGGCTGAGATTGCGGTCCGCAGCTTTAACCTGAATCTATCGCCGTCGGTGGCCGAAGCCGCGGATGTGACCGGGCGAATTGCTCCGGTATTGCGCAAAGAGGTGGAAGCCGCCGGGCAGATGAAGCTTTATGAGCAGATCGACCTGCCTCTGGTTCCGGTGCTGGCCCGCATGGAGCAGGCGGGGGTGAAGATTGACCGGGAGATGCTCGGCGTACTCTCAGTGGAACTGGAAAAGCAATGTGACGCCAAGGCCGGCGAGATCCACCAGAAGGCGGGCATCACATTCAATATCAATTCGCCCAAGCAGCTGGGCGACGTGCTTTTCAACCAGCTGAACCTGCCCAAACCGGTGAAGTACGGCAAAGGCAAGACCATTTCCACGGCGGTGGACGTGCTGGAAGGGCTTTCCGAGACGCATGAAGTTCCGCGCCTGGTGCTGGATTATCGCAAGCTCTCAAAACTGAAGAGCACGTACGTGGATTCCCTGCCGCTGCTGATCGACGTCAAGACGCAGCGCGTGCATACCACCTTTAACCAGACTGGGACCACCACCGGCCGACTGTCTTCGATCAACCCGAACCTCCAGAACATACCGATACGCAGCGAGCAGGGTCGCGAGATCCGGGCGGCGTTTATCGCCGAGCCGGGGCACGTTCTGCTTTCGGCAGATTATTCGCAGATCGAGCTTAGGCTGCTGGCGCATTTTTCTGAGGATCCACTGCTGGTGGAGGCCTTCCAGCGTGGCGATGACATCCACCGCCTGACGGCGTCGCAGGTTTTCGGCGTTCCACCCATGTTGATTGAAGACGAACATCGCCGCCGGGCGAAAGCGGTGAATTTCGGGATCGTTTACGGGCTGTCCGCGTTTGGGCTGGCGCAACAGTTGAGCATCGACCAGCGCGAAGCCAGGAAATTCATTGACGCCTACTTCGAGAAATATTCCGGCGTGCGCCGCTTCATTGACCGCGTGCTCGACGATACAAGACGCGAGCAGAGCGTGAAAACATTGTTCGGCCGCACGCGACCCATCCCGGACATCAACAGCAAGAACGCCAACATGCGAGGCTTTGCCGAGCGCACTGCGGTGAATACGCCGCTCCAGGGAACGGCCGCCGACCTGATCAAGCTGGCCATGATCAATATCGACCGTGAGCTGAGGGCGCGAAAATTGAAATCGCGCATGCTGTTACAGGTGCATGACGAATTGTTGTTTGAGGTGCCGGAAAACGAAATTGAGACCATGCGCGAGTTTGTTCGCGACAAGATGGAAACCGTCCAGAAGCTCGCGGTTCCACTGCTGGTGGAGATTGGCGTAGGACCAAACTGGAGGGACGTGGAGTAAACGCCTTACCGGTTCCGCTCGATCGCTTCTTTCAGCGCCCGGGCATTACGGATGCGGTTGATATGCCAAGCGCGAACGTACGGCTTAAAGAACACCCGGTAGCCAGCTTCGCCCATAATCCAGAAAAACAACGGCATGCCTATTAGAAAGATGGCGTAACCACAGATGATGATTGCGGTGAAGGACAGTCCCAGCGCGATGCCCAGCAGTTGTGCCAGGAATGGCAACGACACAATGATGATCGTGGCAACCAACAGATGTTTGGCGAAGCGCTTCATCCAGAACCTGAGTTCAATCTACATACAGCATCCGAGTTTGTCACACAAACAGCATCTTCATGCAACAGCTGTGATGACGCTAACTCGACGTCGTGCCGGCTCCAAGCACTTGTTCTATCGCCCCGGCAATGCTGTCAGCCAGCTTGTGAACTGTGCTTTCCGTCTCCGCTTCCACCATCACGCGGGCGAGCGCTTCAGTTCCGGAATAACGCACGTTCACGCGACCTTTCCCCTTCAACTCCTGTTCGGCGCGCTGGATGGCGGCGACCACCTGGGGAATCTGGTCCAGCGGACGCTTCTCCCGGACGCGAATGTTCTTGATGGTCTGGGGAAACACCTTCAGGCCGGAGACAAGCTGCGCCAGCGGTCGATGGCCCGCGGCCACAATCGCCAGCACGCGCATGGCGGTGAGCAGGCCGTCGCCGGTGGTGGCTTCACGGGAAAGAATGATGTGGCCGGACTGCTCTCCACCCAGCACGGCGCCGGTTTTTTTCATCTCCTCAAGCACATATTTGTCGCCGACGGGGGCGCGCAGCATGGTGATTCCCATTGCGCCCAGCGCAATTTCCAGTCCCATGTTCGACATGGTTGTGGCCACCACAGTGGCATTGGTCAGTTCGCCGCGCTGCTTCAATTCACGCGCCAGCAGGAGCAGGACCGCATCGCCGTTCACGACCCGGCCATTGCTATCGGCAAACAGAGCGCGGTCAGCGTCGCCATCAAAGCAGATGCCAAAATCAGCTTTGCCCGCCACCACTTCGCGGGCCACAACCTCAGGATGCAGGGCGCCGCAGCTCTCATTAATGTTGCGGCCGTTCGGCGATGCGTGGGTAATCTGCGCCTGAACGCCGGCGCGGGCAAACAACTCCGGAGCAATCGAGCTGGCAGCTCCGTTGGCGCAATCCAGCACCACGCGCAAGCGCTCAGCGCCGGGAATGGCGCGGGCCAGCCATTTGAGATATTCCAGACGCAAACCAGAATCGCCGGGAAGAGACGGCGTTGCCGCCGGAGCAGCGCCGACGCTGCGGTCCTCCTTGAGCAGAGAGAAAATTTCTCCTTCGATTTCCAGTTCAGTCGCGTCCAGCAGTTTGTAGCCATCACCACCAAAGACCTTGATGCCGTTATCGCGCCAGGGATTGTGCGAAGCGGAGATAACAACGCCGGCGGAAAATCCTTTGGAGTGCGCCAGGTGTGCGACGGCCGGAGTGGGGACAACGCCCGCGCTTTCGGTCTCAACGCCTGCTTCCTTCAGACCCGCAGCCAGAGTGTCCGCCATCCAGCCGCTGGATTCACGGGTGTCCTGGCCGAGCACGACTCGTTTCGGCCCGTCGGGAAGATGATCGCCCAACGCGCGGCCCACAGCATGGACGGTTTTACGGTCAAGCGGGTACTCACCGGCAACTCCACGGATTCCATCAGTGCCAAATAGTTTTCGCATGTGAACTTAATTAATGCCTGGTATTTAGTATTCGATGATTAGTAATCAGTATTTAGCAAATAGTGATCGCTGGCAAATGGGCCTGGGGAAACCGCCATTTTTAGGCGATCGATCCGTCATTCATTCGCGGACATCAAGTATCCGGCGGTCAGTCATTTTTGCTGGTCTTTTTTACCTCAGCGCTGAAGCTGCCGCGGGCCACTCGGGCGGAGATTTCAACTCCGGGCGAGAGCTGAGCAACATCTTTTACCAGCGCGCCGCTGGCGTCGAAAACCAGGGCATAGCCGCGCTCCAGGATCTTGACCGGCGAAAGAGCATGGAGCTGTGCGGTGAGACGTTCCACATGCGATCGCTCCTGGGCCACGCGCGTGCGGAAGGCGTGGGTAACGGCTTCTGTGCCGGAATCGAGCTGGGCCCGTGTGACGGCCAGGGAGCGGCGAAAATCAAAGTGTCGCACCCGCGCCGAAGCCACGTCGAGCCGGCGATGAGAGGCGTTGAGCAGCGCGCGGTAATTGCCGGCGAGACGGTGGGCAAGATCGTCCAGTCGCTGCGCCCGCTGGCCCAGCAAATCGCGCAGACGAGCGAACGCGCCGTGCTGCGCCAGCTCTTGCAGATGGTTACGCGCGATCAACAGGCGATATCGAGTGGCGCGGTCCAGTCTCTGATGCAGGTGAGAAAGATGTTCAGCCAGGCGGTGTTTGGATTCAATCACCATCTCCGCTGCCGCGGATGGCGTCGGCGCACGCAGGTCGGCGACAAAGTCGGCGATAGTGAAATCGGTTTCATGGCCGACAGCGGAAATTATGGGGATCTCAGAAGCGTCGATGGCGCGGGCAAGGCCTTCATCGTTGAACGCGGCCAGGTCTTCAATCGATCCGCCACCGCGCGCGATGATGATTACATCCACCTTCGCGGAGCGGTTGAAGTACTTGATTCCAGCCGCCACTTCGCCCGCGGCCGATTCACCCTGCACCTGAGCGGGATAGATCAGGATCCCAACATTTTCATGCCTGCGGCCGAGGATGTTCAGCATGTCATGGAGCGCAGCCCCGCGAGGCGAGGTGACAATGCCGATGCGCCGCGGAAGCGGAGGGATTGTCTTGCGCCGCGCAGGATCAAAAAGGCCTTCCTGCGACAGCCGGGCTTTCAGCTGCTCAAAGGCCAGTTGCAGAGCGCCCGCGCCCACGGGCTCCAGAAATTCGGCGGAAAGCTGCAACTCGCCACGAGCGTCATAGATGGTGACGCGGCCGCGGGCGATAACCTGCATTCCCGCTTCAGGTCGAAAACGCAGCAGCCGAGCCTGGCTGCGGAACATCACGATGCGAAGCTGCGCGTCACCATCTTTGAGTGTGAAGTAAAGATGGCCGGATTCCGCAGGACGGAAGTTAGAGATTTCGCCCTCTACCCAGACATCGGTGTAGCCGCGTTCCACCGTGGTGCGCACGGCGCTGACCAGGTCGGCCACACGCCATATGCGGCGGGATGGAGCCTGTTCAAAGGTGAAACCCAGCTGGTCGGCGAAGGACATGCCCAGTGAGTTTAGCAGCATTGCTCACAAGAATGACCCGGCGCGGCGGGAGGAATCGGACACGATCAGCTGCTGCGGCGGAACAACCACAGAACCAGCGTCAAGAGAACACTGAGAAGAAGGCAGGTCACCAGAGGAAAGTAGAAGACAGTGTGCTTGCCGCGAACCGTTATATCTCCGGGAAGGCGGCCCAGCGGGAGATTGAATTTTCCAGCCAGAAGAAGCGCCGCCCCGATGACGACCATGACGCCGCCCAGAACCAGCAAAAGTTTTCCCAGATCAGTCATGGGTTATCATCTGGCGCGGCGCCACGCAAGATTAGGCCGCCCTTTCGATCCTGCCGTCGCCCAGCTTGGCAGCCAGCACATCTACTTTTTCAATGGACGGCGGCTGTGCCAGCAGCTCGCCGGCTTTCGCCAGGAGCGCGGCTGCTACTTTTCCGTTCAGGTGCGCCTGCCGGCCCGCTTCATCAGGGAAGGCGTCAAAGATTCCAAAGGTCGAAGGTCCCAGCCTGATGCCGAACCATGCGATGGTCGCCGGCTCTTGCTGAACCAGAGGCAGGCCGCTCCTCAGAAAGTTTTCCACTTCTTCCTCTTTCCCGGGCTTTGCTTCCAGACGAACAAACAGTCCTGTAGAAACCATGTGCTTATCCTTTCTTTGAGCTTCGTCGGGCAGCACTGCAACCCGGCTGAATGGCTCTCTTTTGAAATGGTACTCCGGCCGCGTTGCCGCTGGGAAATTGCGCTCTGCTTTTGTGAGAGAACCATTTGGGTGTGAGCAGCGCTGTGCGTAAAAAAGAAAGGGCCGGAAGCAGCAAGCCTCCGGCCTGAACAATTTTTAACTATTTCCAGTACTGATCGCGCAGCTCTGTTTGCTTGCTGACCAGCGGGATCTCCTGGCCCTGGATAAAGACGTGCTTCACATCAGTCTTTACATCCAGAGGATCGCCGTTGGCGACCACAACGTTGCCGAGCTTTCCCACTTCCAGAGAGCCCAGGTCCTTGTCCACGCCCCACATCTGCGCGGGATTGATGGTAAGCGCCTTGAGGGCTTCATCGGGCGGCAAGCCAAAGCCCACGGCATAGCCGGCGGCATAAGGCAGGTTGCGCGACTGATGCGCGTCATACGAGGCGAACGCGATCTTCACACCGTGCTGCGCCAGCTTGGCGGGCATGCTGTACACCGCGTCATACCGTTCCGATTCCTTCGGCTGTTCATAGATGGAGCCCACGATCACCGGGAATCCGGTCGCAGCGATCTTGTCCAGCAAAGAGGAGGAGTGCGTGACGTGGTTCAAGATCACTTTCAGGTGGAACTCATTGGCCAGCTCCAGGGCTGTCAGCAGATCATTGGGCTCTTCAGCGGCCAGCACCACCGGCTTCTTGCCGTGAAGGTACGGCAGCAAGGCCTCAAGTTTCAGGTCGCGCTTGGGCGGAGCGCCGGCTTTGTCTTTCTCCTTGTCGTCGCCGCTGGACTTCTTCTTTTCGTAGGCGGCGAGCTTCTGATCGTAATCCAGCGCGTCAAGGAAGGTCTGACGCAGCTGTGCAGCCATGCCCATGCGGGTGAAGGGAAACTTGGCCGATTCAAAGCTCTGGTTGCGCCGTTGCGCGCCGGTGAAGTTGAGCGGCATGGCAATGTCGCGGACCGTAAGCATCTCAGTGGCCGAGGGTCCTGCAAGCTGAATGAAGGAATCCTGGCCCGGCAGCGTGTCGCCGCTGGCCGGAGCGACAATGGCGTTGGTGATCCCGTTAATGCGGGTGACAGGAATCAGCGCGGTCTCAGCGTGAAATGCATCGTAAACGTGCATGTGCGGCATGATCTCGTCGCTGGCTTCAATTTCGTCGTTGGTCATGCGCTCAGCCGAGATTTCAGTGAGGCCAAGATGGGTTTCAGAATCGATCAGCCCCGGATAGACCGTCATGCCGGTTACGTCAATCACTTTGGCTGACGGAGGAATCGCGGTTCCGGCGCCTCCCACGGCGGTAATGCGGCCGTTCTGCATCACCACCACGCCATTTTCGATCACGCCGTGCGTCACCGTCAGCAGCTTGCCGCCTTTCAGCGCAATGGTTTCACTTGCAGTAGCTGTGGCATTGGCTGCATGCGCCGCTTTGGCGGGCGGCGGAGCCGGCTTGGCTTTTTTGTTTTGCGCCGCGACCGACGCTACAAGGATGAAGACTACGATCATTTTTTTCAGCATGGCTACTGCACCTCCTTGTAGTGTGGCAGACCTAGCCCGGGGAGCGAGCGGTCAAAGTAAAGATCGCCGTCGATCAGAACTTTATCCACCAGCGCCGCGGACGAAAGCGGGTAGCTGTTCCAGATGGAAATGTCGGCGTCTTTCCCCACCTCGATCGATCCGACGCGGTCATCCACGCCGATGATCCAGGCCGGGTTCAGCGTGATGGCCTTGAGCGCGTCTTCTTCACTCAGGCCGTAGTGCATGATCTTGCCCGCTTCCTGGTTCAGCCGGCGGGTAACGTCTTCAGAGTCGCTCTTGAGCGCGACGCGAACGCCCTTGTGCGCGGAGATCACCGCGTTCCAGGGAATGCCGTCCCACGCTTCATATTTAAAGCCCCACCAGTCCGGCCAGGTGGCAATGGCAACGCCGTTGGCGGCTATCTTGTCGGCTACCTTGTAGGCCTCCAGCGCGTGATGGAAGGCGCGAATCTTGTAGCCAAACTCCTTGGCCAGCTCCATCTCGGTCAGGAATTCGTCGGCGCGATAGCAGTGGATCTGCACCAGCAGCTTGCCGCGAAGAATATCAGCCAGGGCCTCCAGCTTCAGGTCTTTCTTGGGCGGAGTGGCATCTTTGTCGCCCTTCTTGACCTTGGCGTCGTAGTCATCCCAGCTTCGCATATACTCGCGCGCTTCTATGAAGGCGGCGCGCATCACTTCAAAGTTTCCCATGCGGGTGGAAGGAAGCTGGCCCTTGGTGCCATAAACGCGTTTGGGATTTTCACCGCTGGCAAACTTGATGGACTGCGGAGCCCCGGGAAAGATGAGCTCGTCGCGGCCCAGGCCATACTTGTGCTTGATCACCACGGCCTGCCCGCCAATCATGTTGGCCGAGCCATGCAGCAGCAAAGAAGTGGTGACGCCGCCGGCCAGCGCGCGATAGATGGCTTTATCGTTGTAGTCGAAGGCGTCGCGCATCATCATGTGGGGCGTGATCGGGCTGGTCGGCTCGTTTACGTCGTCATCAAGCGCGATGTGAGAGTGCGAGTCGATGATTCCGGGCATCACAAATTTTCCGGTGGCGTCGATCACCGTGGCTCCCGCGGGTGCGTTCACACTCTGGCCAACCGCGGCAATTTTTCCATTGTGAATGTAGACGCTGCCGTTCTGGATCTTGCCGTGCGTGACGGTAAGGATGGTCCCGCCTTTGATCACCACGTCATTGTGAAAAGCCGGCGTCACCGGAGCCGGCTTCTGGTTGGGAGTAGCGTTGTCAGTGACCGCGTTGGCCTTGGATTCAGTTCCGGGAGCGGCTTTCTCCGGGCTGGAAGGATTTTGCGACGAAGGGGATGGCTGCTGCGTGGTGGAGGGTTGCTGCGCGAAAGCTAGATTGCCGAGCGCCCAACACAATGACAGCAGCATCACTCGATATGCATAAGAGCGACGCGCCATGCTTGAACTCCTGTGGAAAGGAATGAAGAACCCGCGATTCTATGAGAGCAACAGGTAAATGGCAATTGGCAATTCATCCCTTGCCAATTAGCAGTAGGCAATGACTCAACCCTGGTTATCAGGTTGTACAGGCCGTTTCTGCGGATACAATGGCTGGCCATGCTCAGGATGCTTCTCTTCGCAGGGATCGGGTTGGCTCTGGTCCTTGTTTGTGTGCTCGTGCTGGCTGCGATGAAGCCGGCGCGTTTTACGGTGGCGCGCAGCATAACTGTCCAGGCGCCGCCGGAGAAAGTGCTGGCGCTGATCAATGATTTACAGCGCTGGCAAGATTGGCAAGAGGGGACGCAGGCCAACCCGGACGAGAAGCGCACTTACAGCGGCGCTGCGGCGGGCAAGGGCGCCGTCGGCGCGTGGGACGGCAAATCAGGCAAGGTGCGGCTGGAGATTGTGGAATCCGCGCCGACCATGGTCCGTGTGCAGGCAGACTGGGAGAGGCCCTTCAAGGCGTGCAACTTCAATGTCTTCTCGCTTGAGCCCGCCGGCCCGGCGACGCGGCTGACCTGGACGTTGGATGGCGAGAATGTATTCATGCTGAGAGCCATGACGGTGTTTGTGAGCACGGAGCGCTTGATGGGCGGGCACCTGGAAAAGGGGCTGGCTGCTTTGAAGGTGGCGGCGGAAAGATAGCACTCGCGCGGAACAGCAAGCCCCCTGGCTGCTGCTATCATCGAACGCCATGCGCGCTGTGGTGCAAAGAGTGAGCCGATGCAGGGTCATCGTCGACGATCGAGTGACGGGTGAGATCGGCGTTGGTCTGCTGGTGCTGCTGGGCGTCAGCAAGGGCGATGCGGAGCCGGCGGCTGACTATCTTGTCGACAAAATCATTGGCCTGCGCATTTTTGAAGATGCTGAAGGCAAGATGAACCTCTCCGTGAAGGACTGCGGCGGCGCGATGCTGGTGGTTTCACAGTTCACTCTCTATGGCGACGTCCGGCGAGGCAAGCGGCCGTCGTTTGACGAGGCGGCGCGCCCGGAAGAAGCCAGGCGTCTCTATGAATATTTTGTCGCGCAAACCCGGGCAGCCGGCCTCCTCTGCGAGACCGGCCAGTTCCAGGCCATGATGGAAGTGGAGCTGGTGAACAGCGGACCGGTGACGATCCTGCTCGATTCAGACAAGAGTTTCTAGCCTTCTGCGATGAGCTGATTGGGGAGCTCAGCGATTTGAAATTCGCGAGCGCCGGTGTACCATTTCCCGGCTATGAAAACGCATTCCATCCTGATTGTGCTCGCCGCCATCGCAATTTCACCTATATCGAACGCACAGTCGCGCGTGCCGGCGTCGGGCGATGAGACGCAGCAGCTTCTGCAAACTTTGGCCGACGCCCCCGGCCCCTCCGGCTTTGAAGAGCCCGTACGCAAGATCATGGTCGAGCGCATGAAGCCCTTGTCGGAAAAGTTGAGCTATGACGGCCTCGGCTCGGTGATTGCCGTGCAAGGCACCAGCGGCCCGCGCATCATGGTGGATGCTCATATGGACGAGTTGGGCGGAGTGATTCGTCGGGTGACCAATGACGGCTATCTCACCATGCAGATGCTGGGCGGTTGGCTGGACCAGGCGCTGGTGGACCAGCGATGGACCATTATCGGATCGAAGGGGCCGGTGCGCGCCGTAACCGGCATTCGGGACATTCATATCGTGCCGCAGGAAGAACGGACCAGGGTTTATCCGCGCGAATGGGTTTTTCTTGATGTGGGCGCCAAAAATGCAGCCGAGGTTGCGGCCATGGGCCTGGAGCCCGGCGATCCAGTGGCGCCGGACGCGCCTTTTGCAGTGATGAATGGAACGCAGAATTATCTGGGCAAGGGCTGGGATGACCGTGTGGGCTGCGCGGTGGTGATTGAAGCCATGAAACGATTGGCCCATGCGCCCCACCCGAACCAGATTTTCTGGGTGGCGACGGTGCAGGAGGAGATCGGGCTGCGCGGCGCGCATACCTCAAGTGACGTGGTCAAGCCGGAAGTCGGGATCGCCATTGAAGGTGGGGTCACGCGCGACGCACCGAAAGTCGGAGCAGAAGAGGCGCAGGAGTTGCTGGGCGGCGGGCCCGCCATCTTCTTGTACGATTCCAGCGAGCTGCCTAACCAGAAGTTCGTCACGCTGGTGAAGCAGACCGCAAGGGAGAAATCCATCCCTCTGCAAACGGATCTGATTCAGGGCTATGGCGACGATTCCGCTGAGATTCAGAAGAGCACCGGCGGCGCGCCCACGGTGAACCTGGTGGTTCCGGTGCGCTATACGCACTCACATAACGGCATCATGAACCGAGGCGACTTTGACAAGATGGTCGACCTGCTGGTGGCGCTGCTGCAAAAGCTGGACGCAAAAACCGTGGCCAATCTGCGTGATTTCACTCCGCAGTAGAGAAGACAAACTTGCCGCGAATTGCGCGAATGGTAATACTTCCATATGGATGCTGGCCCGCGCGTCGCGTATATCGCTTTCCTGATACTGGCCATCACGATGGCATGTTTGAAAATGTGGTGGCTGGCCGTGGTATGTCTCGTCTGTATCGGGATGACCTATCTCGGAATAAGAATTTCCCAAGAACCTGAAGATTAATGATCGGGGCGTAGGCTCCAGACGCAAATCTTAGGGACCTCCGGCTGCCTCCCTACGCTCGGGAAGAAAAGCGCAAAATCTCATCCGCAATCTTCACCGCTTCCACCGCCGCTTTCACATCATGCACGCGCACCACGTGCGCGCCCTTCAGGATGGATGCTGTCATGGCCGCGAGAGAGCCATGCAGACGCTGGTCGGCTGGAGCGTCTTTGCCTTCGCGGGCGAGCGTGCGGCCGATGAACGACTTTCTCGACGTGCCCACCAGCAGAGGGAAACCAAGGTCCCGAAGCTCGCTGAGACCTGCCAGCAGCGGATAATTCTGATCGAACTTCTTGCCGAAGCCGATGCCAACGTCAAGCATGATGTGCTGGCGCGCGATGCCGGCGCCTAGAGCGGATTGAGCGTAGTCGCGCAGCTCGGCTTTTACTTCGGCAACAATGTCGGCTGAGGGCGCCAGGTCACGCCACTCCTGCGGGCGTCCGCGGGTGTGCATGAGAATCACCCCGCAGGCCAGTTCAGCCGCGGTGGAGGCCATCTGCTCATCCCAGCGCAGCGCGCTCACGTCATTCACAATCTCGCAGCCGGCGCCTACCGCGGCGCGCGCGACCTCTGCTTTGTACGTATCGACCGAAAGAATGGCTTTGGGGCGTTCACGCAGGACATCTTCTATTACGGGCATGATGCGGCGCAGCTCTTCTGCGGCGGGAATGCCGCTTTCCACCACCGGAACGCCGGGACGAGTCGACTCGCCGCCGATGTCGAGGAGGTCGGCGCCTTCGTCGAGCATTTTGAGCGCATGGGCCACAGCGTGGTCGCGGGCGAGAAACTTGCCGCCGTCAGAAAATGAATCGGGCGTGACGTTGAGGATGCCCATCACCAGCGTCCGGGGGCCGAGTTCGAGTTCGCGCGAGCGAAGTTGCCACGTATAACCAGGTCTGCCCATGGCCGCGATTGTATAATTTTCCGCATCCATGCGACATCGCTCAGCACGCGCGTTCGCCGCGCTCCTTCTGCTGTTGTCACTCCAGCTTTCCGCGGTCGCGGCAAAAAAGCACCCGCCCAAAAAAGAGCTGGGCAAGGAAATCGCCGCCATTCTGGGCCAGCCCCCGCTGGACCGCGCGTACTGGGGCATTGACGTGGTGGAACTGGCGTCGGGCAAGGTGCTCTACGCGCAGAATCAGGACCAGCTGTTCATGCCGGCTTCCAATGCCAAGCTGTTCACCATGGCGGCGGCGCTGGCGACTGCGGGACCAGACTATCGCTTCCGCACCACCGTGGAGGCAGAAGGCAAGATCGACGGCCACGGACGGCTCGCCGGAGACCTGGTGATTTTCGGGCGCGGCGATCCGAATATTTCCGGCCGCACTCTGCCTTATGCCATCAAGACGCAACGCACGCCGCCGCACACGCAGATCCTCGAAGAAATGGCCGACCAGGTGGCGCGCACTGGGCTGAAGATGGTGGATGGCGACGTGATTGGCGACGACACCTACTACGCCTTTGAGCCGTACGCCAGGGGCTGGGTGTGGGACGATCTGCAGTGGATTGACGGCGCGCCGGTCTCAGCACTGAGCTTCAATGACAACGTGGTCTTTGTAAATATGCAGCCGGGCGAACAGGTCGGAGATAAAGCCATCATCACGCTGGAGCCGGAGACAGGCTATTACGAACTGGATAACCGGATCGTGACTTCCGCGGCCGGCAGCGCCAAGCGGATCGGAATCCGCCGCGATCCAGGTTCGAAAAAGATATCGTTTTGGGGAACGCTCCCGCTGGGCGATCAGGGAATGAAGGATGCTCTGTCGATTGAAGACCCGCCGGAGTTCGTGGCGCAGCTGTTCCGCAGCATGCTGGAGCGGCGTGGAATTGTGGTTCGTGGCAAAGCGCGGGCGCGCCACGGCGATGCTGCACAGTTTTTTGATGTCCTGCCGCTGAAGACACCGGCATCCGGCCAGAGCAATGCTGAAGCCAACACACCGGTGGCGGCGCCCGCAAATCCGGTGCTGGCGGAGCATCTCTCAACACCGGTTCTGGATGACGTCCGCGTCACCAACAAAGCCAGCCAGAACCTGCATGCGGAGCTGGCGTTGCGGATGACAGGCAAGCTGAGCGGCAACGGCGGGTCGTTTGAGGGCGGCGCGGCGGCAGTAAAACAGTTTCTATTGCAGGCAGGGCTCAAAGAAGACGAATTTACGTTTGCGGACGGATCGGGACTCTCACGTCGCGACCTGGTCACACCCGCCGCTACCGTCCGCTTGCTGCTGTATGCGGCGCGCCAGCCATGGGGTGGAGCATTTGAGGAGTCGTTACCGGTGAGCGGGGTGGATGGATCGCTTGCGGAAAGGTTTATGAATACGCCCGCGGGTGGATTGATCCATGGCAAGACCGGGTCGTTGAGCCACGTGAATACGCTGTCAGGTTATGGCGAGACTACATCTGGGCGGAAGTTTGCGTTTTCCATTTATTGCAATAACCACAATTTGCCGGCCAGCAAGGTGCTGGCTGCGATTGACGCGGTAGTGCAGCTATTGGTGGGCGAGGGTCAAGCAGTCAAGAAGTAGGACGGCCAGGTTGTTACTGAAACACGGTTCCCAGGCAATTCCTGAAATGCACGTAGTTTAAAATCCCTCGATGCAGAATTCCCTTCCCCTGGCAGGCATTCGCGTGATTGATTTTGGCCGGTTCATTGCCGGCCCGTATTGCGCCATGCTGCTGGCGGACATGGGCGCGGACGTAATCCGGGTGGACCGTCGCCAGGGCAGCGAAGACCGCTACATCGCGGCAATCACCGAGAGCGGCGAGGGCGGCGGCTTTCTCTCCCTCAACCGCAACAAGCGCAATCTCACGCTCGATACCGCGAAGCCGGAGTCAGCCGAGATCATTCGCAGGCTGGTGAAAGGCGCTGACGTGGTGGTGGCCAACCTGCCGATGAACGTGCTGAAAAGCATGCATCTGGACTACGAATCGCTTTGCACGGCGAAGCCCGACATTATTCTTGCCCGCATTTCAACCTTTGGCCCGGACGGACCGTACGCCAATCGCGTGGGCTTTGACACGGTGGCCCAGGCCATGTCCGGCGCCATGGCGCTCACGGGATTTCCGGGCGCGCCGGTGCGAGATATTGCTCCGTTTGAAGATTTTGGCACAGCGCTGCATACGGCTTTCGGCGTGATGGTGGCCCTTTACCATCGCCAGCGCACCGGACAAGGCCAGATAGTGGATGGATCACTGCTGGCCACCGGCATCACCTACGTGCAGGGATTGCTGGCGGAGCGAGCCGTGCTCGGCGTCGAGCGCCGCGCACAGGGCAACACCAGCTTCTATACCGCGCCCGCGGATTGTTACCGAACGAAAGACGGTTGGATTGTGGTTTCAGCTGTCGGCAATGATATGTTTGCCCGATGGGCGCGACTGGTGGGGCACGATGAGTTCATCACGGACCCGCGCTTTGCCAGCGACCAGTTGAGGGCGGACAATCGCGAGGCGATTACCGCCGCCATGAACCACTGGCTTGCCACCCGGACCAGCGAACAAGCCATAGCCGAGTTGGAAAAAGCCCGCGTTCCCGCCGGGCCGGTAATGGACCTTGACCAGGTGCTGGAAGACACGCAGGTGAAGGCGCGGCAGTTGCTGAAGTATGTCGATCATCCAGGCGCTGCAAAGCCGGTGCCGCTGGCCGACACCGCGGTACGATTGTCAGCAACTCCGGGCGGCATTCGCACACAAGCGGCGGCGCTGGGCGAACATACCGATGAAGTGTTGCGGGAGATCGGATATTCCGATCACGAAATTCGGGCGCTGCGGGCGGCAGAAGTGGTCTGACGGCCGACGAGAAATTTCAGAAAAAATATCAGTGAACGCCGGCGAGTTTGCAGCCTGTATTGCGGCCTTGTCGACCCTAGCGTTTTTCCATTTTGATGGGGACGCAGCGCAGGCTGCCGTTCTGGTTGGAAATGTCGCCGGTGCATTTCTGCGCCTCACTGAGGCGCGCCGCAACCCAACGGTCTTTCCCGTCATTGCAGGAAGCTCGCAGCGTGGTTCCCTGCATCTGGACATCCTTGCATGTTGCAAGATAGGAGCCGGGCGGCAGCACGTCATTCACCGCGCAATTCAGGATTCCGTTGAGATTGATGACTCCCTGCGGGCAGCGATTGGCGTCGCGCAAAGAAGTGGGTGCTTCGCGGCCCTCCAGGTTTTTACAAACAGCGCGGAGCGTAGTTCCCTTCATGGATATATCACGGCAGGTTTCGCTATATGAGCCCGCCGGTTGCGAAGGCAATCCCGAAGATTGCGAAGACGGGCCTGCTGCCGATTGGGAGCCGATCGGATGAGGAGCGCATTCAAGATGCCCGTTGCGGTTGACAATGTCCGAACCGCACGTCTCATAGCTGGCGAGCCTGGTGGAGCGAGACTTGCCTTTGCTAGTCTGGCACCTGGCGTAAAGGCTGCCCTTTTTTACGGAAATGTTGCTGCACGTCTGCTGATAGCTTCCCGGAGGATTGCCGCCCTGAGAAGAATCCGGCGCGCTCTGAACTGGCGCCATTGCAAGAGCGGCGACGATCGCAATACTTGTAAAAAGCATCTATGAATCCCTTTCGTCCCCCACCGCCTGATAAGCCAAGTATAGTTGAGCGGCGGGCGTGAAACATCTCTTCAAAAACACAGGCCTTAGTCCCCCGCTGACTCATTCCTCAGACGCCTCCAACATGGGATGAAACGCACTCTCATCGCCAGATTCTCTCTCATGTCGCAATGGAAAATCGCAGCGCAAAATAAAGTCTTCCATCCGGCAGCCACTCAGGACAACCCGCAGCCCCGGCATTCCATCGAAATTTGCAAGTTGCTTAAGTAGTAAATAGTGGGGACCGAATGTTCAGGTTGTTGTACCCTCTCTCCCTCTTTCTTCTGGTAGTTTCACTTTCTGGCTGTGGTAGCGGCGGACTTTCAGCAGGTGGTCCGAATCCAGGCTCTCCGCCAGTCGCAACACCGGCACCGACGCCGGCCACATTGCAAAACTCGGTGAATCACATTGTGATTCTGGCGCAGGAGAACCGGTCATTTGACCATTACTTCGGCCACCTGATGCAGTATTGGAAACAGAATGGCTACCCGCAAGCCACGAACGGGACCACTCTGGACGGGATGCCGGACAACGCCACCAACGTGGGTGATCCAGCCGTAGCCGGCGATCCTCCGCCGACCATCACTGCCTTTCCGCTGGTAACCATGTGCGTGGAAAATCCCAGCCCGTCATGGAATGAAAGCCATGCGGATTTCAACCTGAAGGACCCGGTGTCCACCGTGTTCATCGGCGACGGTTTTGCGGAAACAGCGGGACATGAAGGCCCGATCCATGACGTGGTCGGCATGCGCGCCATGGGCTTCTATACCGGCGACAGCCTGAATTACTACTACTTCATGGCTTCGAACTTCGCCACCTCAGACCGCTGGTTTTCGCCGGCGATGTCACGCACGCAGATCAACCGCATGTACCTGCTCTCGGCGACGTCACAGGGGCATGCCTATCCTCCTGACCCGACCACGGGCCCTTCCAGCGCGAAGACCATCGCGCAATTGATGGATGAGAACCACATCACGTGGAAGGACTACGTGCATCCGCTGGCTGTTCCCAATCCATGCACCACGGCAAAATGCCTGATGGGGCAGAGCTACCTGAATCAATTTACCTATGCACCCACCATCGTCAACCAGGAGCCGCAGCACCTGGCCACGGTGGACCAGTTCCTGACCGACGCGCAGAATGGCACACTGCCTCAAGTGTCATTCGTGGAGCCGGCGTCGGCCGAAGGTCTTGACGAACATCCCTCTGACGTTGGCGCCGGGCCAAACAACATCCAGTCCGGAGCGAAATTCGTTTCCACGCTGATCAACGGGCTGATGAACAGTCCATCATGGAAAGACACAGTCTTTATTCTGACGTGGGACGAGTTTGGCGGATTCTATGATCACGTCTCACCCCAACCCACGGTCAGCCCTGACGGCATTGCGCCGAGAGACCTGCGGCCTGGAGACGACTGCCTGAATCCGGATGGCACCGTCAACTCAAGCCCCACATGCAATTTCGCCTACACCGGCTACCGCTTGCCGCTGGTGGTGATTTCGCCATTCAGCAAAAAGAACTATGTATCCCACGCCGTGACGGACTATACGGCGATGTTGAAACTGATTGAAGAACGATTCAACCTGCCTAACCTAACCGCACGTGACGCTGCCCAGATCGATATGGCACAAGAGTTCCTGGACTTCAATGCAGTGCCATGGAAGACTCCGCCAACGCCGCCGGCGCAATTGACCAATGGCGCCTGTTATCTGGACCATCTGCCCTGAGAGTGCGGCTTCGAATTTGAGAGCACTCACCGCGCGTCACTGGCTGGCGCGCGGTTTTTGTTGGTCGGCGAATGGAAATGTGTTTTGCTTTCAGAGGCTAAAGCCCAGTAATCTTAAAACGCTTACTAAGACGATTTGAAAATCGTGTTTTGAAACATGTGAAACGGATGCCAGAGGCAATCGAGGCACGATAGCCGGGACGAAGACCAGGAACAGAAGCGACGGTGACAACGGTGGACAAAACGGAACCATCGCCGGCCAGGGCGGCACAGGCCGGAGTGGGACGGCACGCCTTCCTGGTTGCGGCGGGGATTTTTCTGAGCCGCATCGCCGGTCTGATACGCGACCGCATCTTTGCCCACTTTTTCGGAATTACTTACGTTGCGGACGCCTTCAAGGCGGCGTTGCGCATTCCCAATACCCTACAAAACCTTTTTGGCGAGGGCGTGCTTTCAGCCTCATTCATTCCGGTATACGCCCGGCTGGTAGCGCAGAAAGACCGCGAGGAAGCGGGCCGGGTTGCCGGCGCTGTATTTTCCATTCTTGCACTGATCACCGCCGTGCTGGTCCTGCTGGGCGTGCTGGCCACGCCTTACATCATTGATGCCATCGCGTTTGGCTTCAAGGGCGAGACACGCAGGCTGGCCATTCAACTGGTCCGGATTTTGTTTCCCGGCGTCGGCCTGCTGGTGATGTCGGCCTGGTGCCTGGGAATTCTCAATAGCCACGGCAAATTTTTCCTCTCTTACGTATCGCCGGTGATCTGGAATGCCGCGTTCATCGTGGCCATGCTGGCTTTTGGACGACGCGCGGACATGTCGCACCTGGCGGTGTACACGGCATGGGGATCGGTGATTGGAAGCGGCCTGCAATTCCTGGTGCAGCTACCGGTGGTGTTGAAGCTGGCGCCGGAATTACGCATCTTTTTCCGCACCGTCACCGAAAATGTTCGCGTGGTAATCCGGAACTTTGTTCCCGTATTCTTCAGCCGGGGCGTGCTCCAGTTGAGCGCATACATTGATGGATTGCTGGCCAGCCTGCTTCCCGTCGGGGGAGTTTCCGCGCTGGCCAACGCGCAAACGCTTTACACCCTGCCGGTAAGTCTGTTTGGCATGTCGATTTCGGCGGCTGAGTTGCCGGCCATGTCCAGCACGCTGGGATCAGACGAGCAGGTTGCGGCAACGCTGCGGCAGAGAATTGCCGCCAGCACCAGGCGCGTGGGCTTCTTTGTGGTTCCGTCTGCGCTGGGATTTATCGCGCTGGGCGACGTGATTGTGGCCGCCATCTACCAGACCGGGGCTTTTTCCCACGGAGACGCAATCAAGGTCTGGCCGATTGTGGCTGGGTCGGGTGTAGGGCTGGTGGCATCGACGGTGGGCAGGCTCTATTCTTCGGCTTATTACGCGCTGCGCGATACGCGAACGCCGGTTCGATTTGCCATTGTGCGTGTGGTCCTGACCACGGTGCTGGGGTATTTCTGTTCGCGGCCGCTGCCAAGATTGCTGGGGATCGATCCCTTCTGGGGCGCGGCAGGGCTGACCGCATCCGCAGGCTTTGCCGCGTGGGTGGAATTCACGTTGCTTCGCGGCGGAATGAACAAGAAGATCGGCAAAACGGAATTTCCAGCCTCCTACTTTGCCCGGCTGTGGCTGGCCGCCGTGATCGCCGCAGCGGTGGGCTGGGGGATCAAGATTGCGCTGCATCCCCACCAGCCGCAAATCGCAGCGGTGGCGATATTGGGGCCTTACCTGGCCGTTTATCTGGGATGCACCATGTTGTTGGGTGTGGAACAGGCTGGAGGGCTGGTAAACAGAGTGTTACGGCGACGCTGAACGCAAATTTCAGGAAGGCGCGGTGGTAGCGCTGAAGATCAAGGCTGACGATTTACGGAGCGCCGAAAATCAACGGCAAATAGATGCCGCCGGCTGCGCGAAGTGTTACGGCTGGCCTTAGCCGATCACGCGCATGTTGGTCCAGTCATATTCAAACTTATGACCGCAGTCCAGACAGACCACATAATGCTGGCCGGCAGGAGATGGGATGTCCCAGTCTGAGTTGACCGCGCGCCGCATGCTGACGGCAGCGGAGGCGGCAAAGGGCTGCGAAAGCTTTTTGTGAGAGCAGCGAATCGAGAGTAACTGGAGAATCTTGTTGACCATGGGACGTCTTTTCTTCGGCAAAGCCCATTCAAGGGCGCTTCCGCCGAGGGGGAAACGCCCTTCAATGAGGAATAGTTAGGCTGAGGCTGAGGTCATCCGCGGCGCATCGCTCATGGAGACCGCTTCCTTCGCGGTGCCGTTCATCTCTTTTTGGCCGGGCTTGCGAATATCGATCGAGCCCTTGAACCAGGCGCCGTCCTCAATCGAAATTCTCTGGCAAATCACATCGCCGCCGAGTGACCCTTCATTGCGGATGTCAACCCGGTCGCTGGCTGTAACGTTGCCCTTCACCTTGCCCAGAACCACAACTTCCTTGGCGTTGATGTTGGCCTGGACCTGGCCGTTGCGGCCAACCGTAACGCGGTTGCCCGGAAGATTGATGGCGCCTTCCACGCGACCGTCAATGTATAGCGATTCAGAGCCGGTCACTTCGCCCTTGATAACGAGCGACTTTCCGATGGTGGCTTGCTCCTGATTGTTGAGTACGGCATTGCGAGGCGCGGCGACCGGCGTCGGCTCGCTAGGGAGAGAAGGCGTTGTGCTCATAACTGGTTTCTCCGGTTCCGTAGCAGGTTTTGGACTCGGGTTCGGGCTGGTCGTGCTAGCAGGCTTCCACATTTACTTTTACATCCTTTCAATGGTCTGGTTGGCATTGCGCAGCCAGCTCCCTTTCCGCCGTCTGCTACGATAACTTTGGGTTTCCAAGGATTGCCAGTCAGGCATGGGCACGTATGTGACCAAACTCCCTCTGGCCCCCCTTGATTTGTAAACTGCTGGATTGACGCTGTCTTGCCGCTATCGCGCGACCCGCTCCGGACGCATCAACCCCGCTTGACGAATGTAATTATTCCCCCGTTATTGGCATTTCTTATATCGGGCAACCCCCTTAGATGGAAAATCCTTTCGCGCTAGGATAGGGTTAAGAGATATCGCCGTATCGGCCTCCAAAATCACTCGATTCGTCAGGCCTTTTCGCGGTTACTACCTGGTTATCAGGTAAATTGGTGATTGCGTGCTTCTGATGCCGGTTACTTCATCGCTAAAAACAAATTACCAGAATACTCACTTGCCAGATCAATGAATCGAGAGCTGCTCATTACAAATTCCTAGTCCCGATGCTTACCGAACAACAGATCCTCCATTACGTCTCCAAACAGCCCAAACACATGGCTGGTTTCAAGCAGCTCGTCCACGATCTCGGCATCCGCGGCCGTGACCGCCGTGAACTCCAGAACCTTCTCCGCGACCTTACCCGCCGCCGCAAGCTCATCGCCATCGGCAAGGAGCGCTGGGGCTTCCCTACCACCGCCTCCAACCAGGACCTGGTTGTGGGACGCCTGCGCATGCATCGTGATGGCTACGGCTTCGTCATTCCCGAGCCCGGCTCCCTTCCCGCCCGCGCCCAGGGCAAGCTGCAAGGTGACATCTTTATTCCTCCCCCGGAGATGGCCAACGCCATGCACGGTGACCAGGTGCTGGTTGAAATTGGCCGCGTCCGCCACGATGGCAGGGCGGAAGGCAAAATCGTCCGTGTCATGGAGCGTGAACAGGAGCGCGTCGTCGGAATCTTTCATTACGGCGATCGCCACAGTTTCGTGACGCCCATCGACGAAAAAATTGCCATGGAAATCATCATCCCTAAAGGCATGGAGCATCCCCGCCAAGACGATGAGGACTCGGGCCCCTCCGATGACGACCGCGATATCAGGACAGGTCACGTCTCCCATGCACATGCAGAACCGGCTCCGGAGGTGGGTGGGTGGGCAAACCGTCGACCGCGGCCCGCCTCGGCGGACCCATCTCGTGCGGAGAAAAAAGCTCCCACCCCCAAACACCCTGACCGCCAGAGCCCGCACCGCGTCCTCGGAGAGGAAGCCCAGCGCAAAAACAAGTCATGGGACGACCTGGAAAACGTTGTGGTTGAAGTGGAAATCACGCAATGGCCCTCCGCCACCCAGAGCCCGCGCGGCCGCGTCACGGAAATCCTGGGCTATGAAGACGATTTCGGCGTTGACGTTGAGATGATCATCCGCAAGCACCATATACCGCACGTCTTCCCGCCGGACGTTCTTGAAGAAGCGCAGGAATTCACCCCGATCATCCCGGAGAAAGAGCTCGCGCACCGGCGTGATTTTCGCAATCTGCCCATCGTTACCATTGATGGCGAGACCGCCCGGGACTTTGACGATGCCGTGCTCGTCACCCGCCTGGATAACGGCAATTACGAGCTTCAGGTGCACATCGCCGACGTAGCCCACTATGTTGAAGACGGCTCGGCCATCGACGAAGAGGCGCGCAAGCGCGGCACCTCGGTTTATTTCCCTGACCGCGCCGTGCCCATGCTGCCGCTGGAACTCTCCACTGACATTTGCAGCCTGCGCCCTGAGCTCGAACGCCTGGTACTTTCCTGCATCATGGAAATCGATGCGCACGGCGAAATCGTCTTCTATGAACTCTATGAAGGCGTAATCCGTTCGGCCCGGCGCATGACCTATACCAGCGTGAACGCCATTATCGAGGGCGACAAAAAACTGCGCGCGGAGTATGGCGCGCTCGCGGAAAACTTCGATCTCATGTATGAGCTGGCCCAGGTGCTCAATCGCAAGCGGGTGAAGCGCGGCTCCATTGATTTTGATCTGCCTGAGCCGATCATCGAGTTTGACGAGTTCGGCATGATGAAGAGCGTTACGCCGTCAGAGCGCAACTGGGCGCATCGCCTGATTGAAGAATTCATGCTCGCCGCCAATGAGACCGTCGCCTCGCACCTGGAGCAGCGCGGCGTGGCCAGCCTCTACCGCATCCATGAGAAGCCTGACGCCAAGCGCATCTATGAATTTGAGACCATCGCCGCCGGCTTCGGCTATTCTCTCGGCGTCGGCGCGCTGCCCATTAAGCGCGTACAGACCAGGGGTGATAAGCGGCATTTCCACCGTTCAGGCCGTCAGGCCCCCACTATCGAGCTGCCGGAAGAGGTCCACGTAACCCCGCGCATGTACCAGAAGCTGGTGCAGAAGATTACCGGCAAGCCGGAAGAGCGGGTGCTCTCATTTCTCATGCTGCGCTCGCTCAAGCAGGCGCGATACTCAGAGGTCAATGAAGGCCACTTTGCTCTGGCCGCGCCCAGCTATACCCATTTCACCTCGCCGATCCGCCGCTATCCTGACCTGATCATCCATCGCATCCTCAAGTGGGTGCTCCGCGATGAGGCTTATGCCCAACAGCCGGGCTCCCCGGCTGCACTCGATGAACCTAGCGCTAAACAAGCCAGATCGAGCAACCAGGCTTACTCCCGCTTCCGCGCGCCGCAAGCGCACGAAGGCGCGTCTCCCTGGTCCAAGCGCGCGGAAAAGGGGTCCTCCGCCCGCCGCCGGGCCTCCACTCCGGTCACCGCCGGCCCTATCTCAGAATCTGAGCTGCATGAGATCGCGGAAAGCTCCAGCCAGGCTGAGCGCAACGCCGCCGAGGCCGAGCGCGAGCTGCTGGAATGGAAGAAGCTCAAATTCATGGAGCAGCGGGTGGGAGAGGACTTTGACGGCCTGATCGTCAGCGTCACCAAGTTCGGTTTCTTCGTCGAACTGACCGAACTCTTCATCGAAGGCCTGGTGCCGCTCAACTCGCTGGCGGACGACAACTACTCATACCACGAGAACACACGGCAGATCATCGGCGCGCGCTCCAAGAAAACCTACTCCATCGGCGACAAAGTCCGCGTCCTGGTTGACCGCATTGATCACATGCAGCGCAAGGTCCAGTTCGCCGTGATGGAAGAAAAGCCCAAACGCTCCGACAAGCGCCCCAAAAAACGCAGATGATCGTGAGGCACAGGCTCCAGCCGCCGCGTTCGGATCTGCGGCCACCCGTGTTCATCCGCGGTAAGGGTTATTTCGGCTGGCGGAAAAAGAGATACGCTGTGGTTTAATCGTCAGGGAGAAAACATGCCACCGCACAAACTGGTTTTACAGGGAATCGTCCTGCTGCTCACGGTCGTCTGGATTTTGTATGTGACCGGGCAGGTGCGCAAGCCCAGCGGCTTGCTTGGCCGGCGCGTGGTGCGGGTAATGAATATCACGCACGCAAGCATGACTGACTGGGCGCTCCAGCAACTCACCATCCCGCGCAATGCCAGTGTTCTTGATGTTGGCTGCGGCGGCGGGCGTACCGTAAGCGTGCTCTCCGCGCTGGCGCCCGATGGCACCGTGGTTGGCCTGGACTACTCTGCAACCAGCGTCGAGGGCTCGCGCGCCTCCAACGCGCAGCAGATCGCCGCCGGACGGGTCCGGATTGAGCAGGGCTCCGTGGCCGCGCTGCCTTTCCCGGACCGCGCCTTCGACCTCGTCACCGCCGTGGAGACGCATTATTACTGGCCCGATCTTCCCGCCAATACCCGCGAAGTGCTCCGCGTTCTCAAGCCGGGCGGGACCTTTGCCCTGATTGCTGAAACCTACCGCGGCGGCCCCTTGCGCTTCCTCTATAGCGCGGTCATGCCGCTCATCCGCGCCACCTTCCTGAGCGAATCCGAGCATCGTGACCTGTTGACCAAGGCGGGATTCACCCAGGTGGGAATCAAGCTCAAGCCGGGAAAAAACTGGATCTGCGCCATCGGCCGCAGGCCGGAGTAGGTACATCGCGTTTCGTTTGGACCAGGTAATACTGAGCATTGGCTTTACTGCCAAGTGGGTTCTGCGTAGCCACGGACTCCCGCCGGCGCCAGGCACGCTTTCAAATATCCTTAAAAAATCAAAAGCCCCTCGTTTCCGCGAAGGGCCTTTGCCGAACTCCCAATTCCTAACTACGAATGACTGGTCACTACTATTTTTGCGTTTGCTGCGCCAGCTTTACTTTGGTGCTTTCCAGCTTCTTGGTCACGCGGGCCACATCCTGCTGGTCCACGTCAGCCGGTACTGATTTGTTCCACTCATCCAAAGCGCGCTCCCAGTGTGTGGCCGCCAGCTTGAAGCGGTTGGTGCGGGCATACAGCTCGCCCAGATGGTCCTGGACGGTTGCATCGTTCGGGGTCTTGTCCGCCGCCCGGCGCAGGTTCTCTTCCGCCTGGTCGTAATTGCCTAGCTTGAAGTAGACCCAGCCCAGCGAATCAAGATACGCGCCATTCTGCGGATCAAGGTCCAGCGCTTTCTTGATCAGCGTCATTGCCTCTTCCAGGTGGGTGTTGCGGTCAGCCAGCATGTAACCCAGATAATTCAGCGTCATGCTGTTGTTGGGGTCCTGCTGCAATACCTGTCGGAATGCCTGCTCCGCCTGGT
>DASTPO010000561.1:0-7750 GCA_035762225.1 Candidatus Angelobacter sp. | reverse complement strand
GGTGCGCGCTGGCCGCTCGCATCTCCGCATTGGGCTCCACGGCAAAGACGCGGTTGCCGTTCTCCAGCAGAAGCCGCGTGAAGATGCTGGTGCCGGAAGCCACGTCGGCGATCACATGCTCCGGCCGCAAACCGCAATCCTGGCGCAGCGCTGCTATTACCTCAGCCGGATATTGCGGACGGTAACGAACGTAATTTTCAACGCGATCGGAAAAGCGTTCGGTGGGGGATTTTGGCATTAGGGAATATTGTAAGTTGACCCGGGGCTTCCGCGCCCGGGCTAGGCTGTTTCGCCCTTCGGGCTTGGGTGAGATAGTGGGCTAGATTTTCGTTCGACCGTAATAAGGTAGGGCTTGGTGGATGAGAGGGTGGGTGAGCGGAGCGAATGATCGTCGCTCCGCGGCGCTGCGCGACGGCCTGCGGCGCAAGGAAGGGATTTTTTGGATCCGTTGATCCGGGGCTTCCGCGCCCGGGCTAGGCTCGTTCGCCCTTCGGGCTTGGGTGAGATAGCGAGCCAGGTTTTCTTTCGACCGTAAAACTGGGGCTTGGTGGATGAGTGGGTGGTCGAGCGGAGGGAACCATCGTCGCTCCGCTGTGCTGCGCGACGGCCTGCGGCGCAAGGAAGAATCTTTTTGGATTCGTTTACCCGGGGCTTCCGCGCCCGGGCTAGGCTCGTTCGCCCTCCGGGCTTGGGTGATGTAGCGAGCTAGATTTTCTTTCGACCGCAAAAGTGGGGCTTTGCCGGATGAGGCGGATGGTCAATCCGCTGATTTTCTTCGGACGTAAAAGGCGGCTGTCCTGGATGAGTGGAGGGTGCAGCTTGTTTGCCGCAAGGCCATCAAGGGCGCCGGGGCCGGGCGAAAAGAGGCGATCAGGCGGCTGAAGTTTAACAACCCGAAAAGAGGCGTAAAGTTGCGGCGGTATTTCGCTTAATTAGCGCAATATTTTCGTTGACATTTCGCTACCAAATTGCTAAAGTCTGGAGTAGTTTAGCCGGGTAGCAGCGCCGGCGAACCGCAGTTGGCAACGGACTGTTTAAGCTCCTGCGCCGGGGAGACCCGAAACGGCTTGCACCCCTCATAGAAGACCGGCCCAGCGTCTGCGCCACGAAGCAAGTTTGTGGCCGCGGAAACCCGCCCTCTTCGCCTGCGGTTCGAAGTGTGTCCAGACTCACGCTCACAGCCGAGGGCGGCTGTGGTCCACGACTTTCGTTGAAGTGCAACAAAACGTCCCAGCCCGGGGCGGATCAGTTTGATAGTGGATTCATCACTGATGCGATGAACGTCCTCACAGCCGAGGGCAGCTGTGGTCCACGATTTTTGTTGAAGGACAACAAAGCCTCCCAGCCAGGGGCGGGTCAGTTTGATAGTGGATTCATCACTGATGCGATGAACTCCTCACAGCCGATGGCGGCTGTGGTCCACGAGTTTCGTTGAAGAGCTCACAGCCGAGGGGGGCTGTGGTCCACGAGTTTTGTTGAAGGACAACAAAACGCCATAGCCGAAAGCGGCTTTGCCATACAAATTTCGAAAACACAGGAGCCACCCAAACCGGGTGGCTTTTTTATTTGCGAGGGACGAGCCATGACGAAAGAAGAAATCCGCGAAGCGATCCAAACATGCGCCCGGACGCTGGGACGCAACGCCAACAAGGGCGAGTTGCGCCAGATGGCCGGGGTTTCCGAACGGAGCCTGTACAAACACTTTGGCAGCCTGCGGGCGGCGCTGGAGTCCGCCGGGCTCCTGGCGGCGGGGCCGGGGTTCGGCCAGCCGGAGGAGGCGCTGCTGCTGGATTGGGCGGGAGTGGCGCGCAAGATGAAGAAGATCCCGAGCGTGCTGGAATACCGGCGGCTGGGCCAGTTCAGCCACAAGCCGTTTCACACACGCTACGACTCGTGGGCGGCGATACCGGGGGCATTCCGCAAATTTGTGGAAAAGCAGGGCGTGCAAGGGAGATGGCGGGACGTGCTGAAGCTGGCTGCGGCCGGGAGGACGAAACCACCGGCAGTGAAGGGGCGCGCGCGTGCGCGAAGCCGCCGGTGCGGCATGTTGATGGACCGTCCGGTGTACGGACGCCGGCTGCTGATGCCGGAGATGGCGTACGAGCCGCTGAACGAGCTGGGAGTGGTCTTTGCCTTTGGAGCGATGGCGCGGAGGCTCGGCTTCGTGGTGCACCGGCTGCAGCCGGGGTTTCCCGACTGCATTGCGATGCGCGACATGGGGCGCGGCCGGTGGCAGCTGGTGAGGATTGAATTTGAATATGAAAGCAGAAATTTCCAGAAGCACCGGCACCGGCATGACCGGTGTGACCTGATTGTGTGCTGGAGGCACAACTGGAAGGATTGTCCCAAGGGACTGGAGGTGCTGGAGCTGAGCAGCCTGGCGGCGCAGACGGCGTGATGGAGAGGGACGGCGTTAAAAATTGCGTTCGCTATCGCCAAGCTTGTCGCTCCGCTGCGCTGCGCGACGGCCTGCGGCGCAAGGAAGGTTCTTTTTTCGATTCGTTTACCCGGGGCTTCCGCACCCGGGCTAGGCTCGTTCGCCCTCCGGGCTTGGGTAATGTAGTGAGCCAGGTTTTCTTTCGACTGTAAAAGGTGGCCCGGGGCTTCCGCACCCGGGCCAGGCTCGTTCGCCCTCCGGGCTTGGGTGATGTAGCGAGCCAGATTTTCTTTCGACCGCAACGGCAAGCTTTCCTGGATGAGTCTATGTTTGGTGGGTGGCTGGCTGGTTTTCTTTCGACCGTAAAAAGGCGGGCCATCGTGGATCGAGCAGAGAGTGAAGCCACGTTGCCGCGTGGCCAGCAAAAGCGCCGCGGTCATCCGCGTAGTTGCCGTGAGCGTTCTAGAACAGCCAGCGCGGGCGGCTGACCACCAGCCAAGACAGCCAGACAAAGAGGCAAAAAAAGAGGCCGCCTTTTTTTGCGGCCTCTCCAATTGATTTCAAGTGTTGCATCTTCATGCCTTTACTTTTTATTAGTTACAGGCCTGACTGGAGCCACCCGACAACGACTCGCAGAACCTGGCCATGGGCGCGCCACCACCCGCTCCAGTAGCCGGGATAGTGATTGTTTGTTCCGTCAACACGCCGTTTGACACTGTGCCGCCGTCCGGGACGGTGAGTGAAGGGTGATCAAATGGCGCGCTCTGGTTACGAACGCGTTCATCTGTCAACGATTTAAGGAAAGCCACGACCGCTACTTTGTCAAAGAAGCCGAAGCTTGCCCGTTCCAGGTTGGGATCTATGTCCGCCGAGGGGAAGTCCCCGCCGCGGCTATAGAAATCCACCAGCTGGCTGAGAGTTGCCTGCCCGCCGTTCAGGAAGTAAGGAGCCGTGAGTTCCACGTTGCGCAGGCCGGGCGTCTTTACCGCTCCGCCCACCGCAACCGGCGCTCCCACCGGCACCGCTGTTCCGCTGACTTGCCCGAGCGAAGCCAGTTCGGCAACCGAGAGTGACGCGAGTCCTGAAGGATCAGAAGCCGCCAGGCCCAGGTCGTCGTTGGTCGGACGGACGCCGATGTTGTGGAAGCCGATATCGTGCCAGCGTCCACCGGGCAGCTGCTCCACCACGCCATGCTTGGAGGTGATGTTGGAGATGCTTGCGTCAGTGAGTTCGGCGCCGTTATGGCAGTTGGTGCAGCCGCCTTTGCCGGTGAAGCGGTTCAGGCCCTGTTGTTCCAAAGCCGTCAGGGCGCTGCGGTTGCCTTCCATGAACTGGTCAAAGCGCGAATTATCAGAAACCAGCGTGGCCTCATACATCTGGATGGCAACACCCCAGAACATGGAGAAGTTGTATTCCATCTGCGAGTACTCGTCAGTGTTCTGCGGCGCGCCCGTGTGCAGGAAGTTGCTGTTGGCGTCCACCACCACGTTGGAGTTCCACCACTTGGGCTGGAACGCCGCCTTGATCATGGAAACGTAGTCAGTGGTGAGGCCGTTGGCCGGGGCCGCGCTCAGCGCGCCCAGCACGCTGTCATCCAGCGCTACCTGTTGCAGGCCGAGTGGCATGAGGGTGAGCATTTTTTTGCCCATCTTCACGAACGGACGGCCCGTGGCGGACATTTCAACGTCGCTGCCCGGAGGCCCGACGGCCTGCGATGCCAGCGAGGAATTCGACAGCCGAAGCTGAACTTCGATGGTCGCATCCAGGTTGCTGGGATCGGTCTGGAGCAGGCTGGCGTGAGGATCGCCCGCGCCAAAAGGATTCACGCCGTTGAACGTCTGCTGCGCGCGTCCATCCCAGAAATTGCGGTAGTTGAATACCGCGTTGATAACTGGAGGAGCGTTGCGCGGCGTGGAGCGGCGTACGTTCACCGTGCCGCCATTGCCGTCAGCAATGCTCCAGACCGGGTCGGCGATGCTGGTTTCGTTTTCCGCGCCCTGCCCCAGAATTACGTCATTGAAGTTGTTGCGCAGCACGCCCTGCGATCCGACAATGTTGTTGTTGTCGCTGACCGAGGTGTGCAACGGGAAATCACTCAGGCTGAGGCCATGGTTGGGGCCAAAGCCGGGATGAAAAGTATTGGAATCGGCTGCCGGGAAGCCGTTTACGTCAACGCGACGCAGCCCCGGGTCAGCCTGGTTGTTGGTCCGGCTGTCAGCGCCGGCGTTGAAATGGCAGGTTGCGCAGGCGGTCTTGCCGTCGCTGCCAAACTGCATTTCCCAGAAAAACGCTTTGCCCAGGGCAATCGTGGCGTTCTTGTCTTTAATCAGGTTCGCGAGTTCAGCTGCCGTGGGACCGGGAACCGTAATGGTCTTGAGAGAAGCCAGGCCGCGTCCATCGTGCCCGCCTCCGCCGTTCCCGCCATTGCCCCCGCCACCGCCGCCATTTCCACCGCGGCCGCCGCCGTTTCCACCTCGTCCACCGCCACCACCGCCGTTGTCGCCTCCGCCATTCCCTCCGGCGATGTTCCCGCCACCGCCATTCCCGCCACCGCTATTTCCTCCGCCGCCGTTACCTCCAGCGACGTTTCCTCCACCGCTATTTCCTCCGCCGCCGTTACCTCCGCCGACGTTCCCGCCACCACCATTGCCTCCACCACCATTTCCGCCGCCTTTTAGGCCGCCGGATTGCGAAGTAAGGCCACTCTTCCCGCCCTGGACTACGCCCAGGTTTCCGTCTTCGCTGCCGCCGGTGCTGCGGATGCCGCCTTTAGCGGACAAATACGTCACGCTGAACAGTGTGATCGCGCACGTTGAGAGCAACGTGACGACCGTTTGTTTTAGTTTGCTCTGAGAGAACATTTTTGAGGGCTCCTTGTTTGCTCCACGACCGTCCCTATGCGCGGGGTGAACAAGTTGCTTAGGCTGCTGAAGACTCACTGTGCGGAGCCAGGCCAGAAAACTGGTGGTGCTGCAAAATTTCGGGACCCGGAAAAAAACCAGTCTTTATGCCCTACATGCTTACAGTGACCCACCAACGCCGTTGCACCACGGCATTCGCTAAGGTCCTAGATAGTTGTGGGTGCGGAGGGACAACTGCCGGAAAAACGCGCTTCTCTGAAGCACGCGCTCCTGTAGATGAACCCAGGGCATCCACCCGTCGATACCTGCTCAGGTTGCGCCCGGCAACTTAGCCCATCATTAAGCCGCCATTAAAGTTCTTAAGAAATCGTCCGACGATATATTTTTTCCGTACTCCCCTGACACCACGCAAAATAATGCACACGTTGCCACGGCGCGTAGCCTCGTTTTTCAGGTGGATTTCCGCTTTCTCGGTCTCGGAGGGAGATCAGCCGCGGTCAGCGTCAGAGAGCAGCCGGTCCAGGTTTGGCTTGTGCTTTTCCTTGCGCTTGCGCTTCTTGTTTTCTGACCGTTTCACCGCCGGAAGGGTGCCGAACACCGCGCGGGACGCGGCCTTTACCGCGCTGGTGGCGCGGAACACCTTCGGCTTCTTCTTCTTTGGCATCGCAGATATTAAAGCACAACCGCCCGGGCGCGGAGTGCTGAAAGCAACTTGCCGATAGCCAATAATCCGCTGGCCCAAGCGGCAAAGGCCGCCGCCTGACCCTGTATCAGTTAACAGGGTGCCGTTCATTTCTCGTGCCGCGCCCCTCTTCCGTGGTTGATAATAGGAGAAATGGACGAGCGAGATTTTTTCGACGAGAAAGAAGCCAAGAAGTCACACACCCTCACCTGTCCGCACTGCCGCCAGTCCGGTGAGTACGAACTTTCATGGCTGGTGCGCACCAAAAAGCGCCAGCTTCCCGGCCGCGCAGACGAGCGCGATCGCGCCAAGTTCGCCAAGGCGCAAAGCTATATGGTCCGCCGTGACGATATGGCCATGTGCAAGAACATGCGCTGCCGCAAGCGCTTTGAGGTTGCCGGGATTCAGTCCGTCGCCTTTATTGACTGATCGGCTTTCCCCGCCCTCATCTCCCGCGGCACGCCTCTTCCCTGCGCAACCACCCTTCCCTCATTTATACTTGCAGGTTTCACCGGCAAGGGGTGGCTCTTGCTGTCAGTCCCGCCGGTCGCATCTAAAGGTCTTGAACAGGAACATTTGACTTATGAAGATTCTGGTCTGCATGAAGCAGGTCCCGCAGAAAGACGCTCCCCTGAAACTCAATGAAAGCGGCACGTGGATCCGTGACGACGTTTCCTATGAAGTGAACGAGCCCGACGCCTTCGCCCTGGAAGAAGCTCTGCGCCAGAAAGAAAAGCACACCGGCGAGGTGGTGGTCATCACCGCCGGCCCGGCGCGCTCGCAGCAGGTGCTGCGGGAAGGGCTGGCCAAGGGCGCGGACCGTGCCATTCACCTCGAAGACAACGGCTTCGTCGGCCTGGACGCCTTCAATATGGCCAAGGCCTTTGTGGCGGCCATCAAGGACGAGAAGTTCGACCTCATCTTCACCGGCCTGCAATCGGATGATTACGGCTACGCGCAGACCGGCGTCATCATGGCCGAACTGCTGGGCTGGCCGCATGCCACCATCATCATGGAAATCCAGAAGACTGACGGCGGCATCAAGGTGAAGCGCGAGCTGGAATCGGGCTTCTTCCAGCATGTGAGCATGCCTCTGCCCGCGGTGCTCACCATCCAGTCCGGCATCAACAAGCTGCGCTATGCCACGCTCATGGGTATCAAGCAGGCCAAGAACAAGCCGCTGCGCAAGGTCACCATGGATGAAGTGAAGTCCGCCCTGGGTGAGAACCTGCAAAAGCTGGAAAAACTCTATGTCCCGCAGAAGACCAAGAAGACTGAGATGATTGACGGCTCTCCGGGCGAAGTGGCCAAGAAGCTGGTCGACAAGCTGCGCAATGAAATCCGCGTGATGTAAAACGATTTTTTAGTCTTAAGGAGTAGCGCCATGGACAGAATGGAATACGACCCTGAAGGCGGAAATTATCAGCCGGTAACCGAGCACGAAACCGGTGCGACTTTTTTGGTGTTGGGACTGGTCCTCCTGCTGGTGGCCCTGGGCTGGCTGCTGTTCCTCGGCTGGGACATCCGCGCCGGCGGCGGGTTGGTGGAAATTATCTTTGCCACCCTGGTCGTCATCGGCCTGGTCCTGTTGGTGGTTGGATTTATCAAAAAGAAACGGCAAATAAATTAGATGGCAGACACAATCCTCGTCATAGCAGAACAGCGTGAAGGCAAACTGAACCGCGCCTCGTGGGAAACCGTGGCTGGCGCCCAGGCCATTGCCGCTGAAATCGGCGCTACGGTTGAAGCCGCGGTTTTTGGCAGCAACATCGCCGGCATCGCGCAGGAGATCGCGGCCAAAAAAGTCGCCAAAGTGTACGCGATCGAATC
>DASTPO010000560.1:0-5878 GCA_035762225.1 Candidatus Angelobacter sp. | reverse complement strand
GTCACTATGCGGAGCATGCACCAGCGTTTGTCCGGTGAACATCAATCTGCATCACCACCTGCTGCACAATCGCCGGGATTTCACCAATGCCGGATCAGCCAAGGCAAGCGAACGCACCCAGTTCAAGCTTTGGCGGATGGCAATGCTGAACCCGCGCCTTTATGCGCTGGGCGGATGGATGATGCGACGCGGCCTGCGTCTTCTGTACGGGCTTGGCCTGGCTGGGACGGTCCTGGATCCAATGCGAGCATGGACGCACAAACGTTCGCCGGTGCCATTGCCATCGAGGTCGTTCCGCAGTCTGTGGAAGAAAAACCTGGGGAAGACAGGTCAATCGACGAATTCAAAGAAGGTATAGCCATTGGCGGTATCGAATCCAAGTCGGGAGCAAATTCTTGAGCGCATCCGCACGGGCCTGCGCGTAGCGGCCCCAAAGCTTGAAGACAAAACTTATTCGACAGAGATATTCGAACGCGTGCAGAACCCGCTGGAGCGCTTTCAGGTTGAGTGCAAAGCCAACCTGATGGAGACGCTGCTGGTAGCAGACGCAGCGGCCAGCGCTCGGGCACTTGCCCAGGTTCTGGATACGCTGCCGCCAGGAGAAATCTTTGTGCAGGACGACCCTGCGTTGCGCCGGGCAGTCGAAAGCTCGGGCACAACGAGGGAGGTGCGCTGGTCAAGCCAGGGTGGCCCACGGGAAACCTCACAGGCGACGATCACGCTGGCCGATGCGCTGGTGGCGCAGACCGGATCGGTGTTCGTGAGCGCGTCCTGCGGGGGGCGCGGAGCGTCAGTGGTTGCGCCGGTGCATGTTGTGCTTGCCAGAGCGTCACAACTTGTGCCGGACCTGGAAACCGCTTTGAGCGACGCCAGCGCGCAGCACAGGTTGGATAACAATTCGTATGCCTGCATCATCAGCGGCTCCAGCCGTACGGCCGATATCGAAAAAATCCTGGTCCAGGGAGCGCATGGCCCGATCCGGCTGGTGGTAATCGTGGAAATCTGGGCGTGACATTCGCCCAGGCTGATGGCACTGGAGGGCGGGATTGCCGAGAGTTTGCGTTTGTACGATGGTTGAGAGAAAGAGGAGCGTTATGAATACGGCAAAGCGGTTCGTCATGTTTGGGTGTTGCGTGTTGCTGCTGGGATGCGGAAAGTCGTCAAAACTGGCGGGCCTATTGCCGGATCCCCCGGCCGGTTGGAGCGCGGAGGGCAACGCGAACAACCACGACGTGTCAGGCGTCGGGCACAGTTCTTCCATGTCTTACACTCCCAGTGGAAACGCTGACGCGCTGGGAGTAAAGAAGGTTACCGTACAGATTCTGCTGGGAGAGAAAGGCGCCGACCCCAAGCAGCTAAATGACATGTCCATTGAGAAAGCGGGATTCAAGGAAAAGAAGGAACAGGGCGGTTTTACGGCTTATGAGTCGTTTGCCCTGCCCAGCAATGACTCCCATTCCCTGGACATCATGCCCAAGACCGGTACTTACGTTCAGATCGTTGCCTACAAAGGCGGAGCGGGTTGGGACAAACTGGAAAACAGGCATGCTGCTGTCGCGGCCTTTGCCGACAAGATCGATCTGAAAAAGATTGCCGCGATGGAATAGGCGACCAGCGACCGTTAAGGATCGAGAGGGAACTGTGCTGACACGAGAACCCAGACACAAACCGGATGCCTGGTCCACGTGGAAGAAAAAGGTAAAACCTGCATGGGTACAGCCGCTGGCGATGATCGAGTGGCTGTTGGAGTGGGTGGCCTTCATTCTGAGCAACTGGAGATTTCTTGAGGTCCTGGAGTATCTAGGCACGTTTTCAGTGCTGGTGGCTGTGGTGCTGTACTTCCATGAATCAGAGAGCCGCATCAGGCAGGGGCATTACCAGGCGTGGCAGGTGATCAACACAGCGCAGGGAAAAGGCGGAAACGGCGGCAGAGTTGACGCCATGCAACAGCTAAACGCCGACCATGTCTCCCTGGCGGGCATCGATGTTTCGGGCGCGTTTCTGCACGGTGTAGTCCTGCCGGGTGCGCACCTGCTGCGTTCCAACTTCAGCGCGGCGGATGCCCGAGACAGCAATTTCAAGTCGGCCGATTTCTCGAATGCCGATCTCAGCTCGGCCAATTTTCGCAACGCCAACCTGCGCGACTCGATGCTCCGAGGAGCCAGCATGGATAATGCGGATTTCTCCGGTGCAGATTTGAGCCGGTCAGAACTATCAGAGACAAGCCTGCTCAACACCGATTTGAGCTTTGCCGACCTGGCGGATGTCCACTGGCAAGAGATTAAGACCGTGCGGGGGGCAAATATTTATGGAGTCAAGAATGCGCCCGCTGGCTTTCAGGATTGGGCAAAGCAGCACGGCGCGATCACGACGGCTCCCCCCAATGAATAAGCTATCGATGAGGACAGGCCGGCTTCGCCAGTGAATGGATAGGCGGATGCCGGCTATCGGGAAGGAAGGATATACTCACGGCATGCAGCAGCGACGCGGCTGTCTGGTTCGAGTCCTGTGGCTACCGGTGATTGCGGTGGCCATATTCTATGCGGTGGTGATCATAACTTCGCCGTGGGCACTCCATATAGGAGGGCGGACGACTCCGTTTCTGACGTGGCAGGGGTCCGGCAAGCTGGTAACCAAAGGCGGGACCGAATATCCACTCTACGTTTCGTTTTTTCCATCTTCACATTTTTCGCGCCTTCATCTGGACGGATTGCGACCCACAGGCGGCTTACAGGGGTCGGGCTATTTGTGCACCGCGCCCGGGGTGAGCGAACGGCTGAAGCTGAGCGGCACGATCTATGGCGGCTGGCGCAGCACAGAAGATAGCCTGATGTCATTTCGGCTGTTGGAAGCAAGGATCATCGACCTGGGGCAGAAGACCGGCTATTTCGATCTCTATGGCAAATGGCATGGGCCGACGCTGGTAATGGACGACCGCGGAAGGGTGGGCGGCCAGTTCAACTCCGGGATGAGAATTGACCATGCATCGGTGAGTTTTGACTGGGGCAGTTATTCAGACTTCAAGGCTGCGTGTGCCGCCATGCCGAAAAGCCCGGCCGGTCATTAAGACCAAGCGGCATCAGTGCATCTCGACGACAGCGTGCTCCGGGGCGAGCGGTTAACGACACGTGAACAAATGAATGTCGGTTAGTGTCGGAGATCGAAGGGCGCAGCATTAGGGGGCTTGTTTGCCATTCGTGATTTGATAGATACTCTCTTCATGGCCAGGAAAAAACCAGCACACAAAAAGACGCCTACAAAGAAGAAGACCGTACGCAAAAGCAAGCCAGCCCTCAAAAAGAAAACAATCGCAAAGAAGAAAACTGCCGTAAGAAAGACCGCAGCAAGGACGAAGTCCGCGGTGAAGAAGACACTGGCGGCAAAGAAGAAGCCAGCAGCGAAGAAGAAGGCGGCGGCGAAGAGATCAGCGGCCCAACAGAGATCGAGCGGCCGGCGTGAAGTCACCAACCCAATTACACCGAGCGGGCGCCGCGGCCTCGGTGCGGCATCGGGCGGGCAGTCCGGCGATACACAGGGGCTCTCGCGGCGAGAGGGTGTCGATTCCGAGAGCGTGGAAGAGCTGTTGGAAGAAGGGCAGTACGCCGAAGCGGAGGCCATCAGCGGAGTCGAGAGTGCGCCTGATGCCGATCAAGGCGAGGTGCGAACCAGGCAATTCCCTGAAGATGATGTCCCGGAAGAATATCTGGACCAGGACTAGAGTGAGATTGCAGCCGAAGAACCAGAGAACGCGGGCGGAGACGCCTGCGTTTTCCATCTGAGACCTATTTCGGGTGATCTGAGCCGAACAAGCCTTTCATTCGGCTGAAAACCTGATCCAGCTTGGTGAGGCTGACCAGCTTATCGACGCGTGGGCTGAGATTGACGATTTCCAGATCGCAGCTTCGCCGTTGCGCGGCGGTCCAAACGCCGAGGAGCGCGCCCAGGCCGGTGCTGTCAATGTAGGAGATCTGCGAGAGATCGAGCAGGATTCGGCGGGTCACGTCAATGCCTTTGCCGCGCGAATCGGGGATGACGCGGTCGCGGATTTCACTCTGAAACCACTCCGCGGAGCTGGCGGTTATTTTGCCGCTGCAGTGGACAATGGTTTCCTCAGGCTTTTCCTCCAACTCATACTTCAGCCCGGAAGTTGAGAACGCCTGGCTTGCCATAGGAAACCCCCTCCATGTCGGTGAGAATGGAAGGCATTTTATATGCGACTGCTTAAAAAGTCGATTGAGCCAGCCCGGCGAAAAGCCGAGTGCTGTCTAGGAATTGCCGCCGGCGGATGCGGATTCCATTTTGAAGTTTTTCATGAGCCGGTGAAGGTAAGTGATGTGGACACCGAGACGGCGCGCAGCCTCAGTGTAGTTTCCTCCCGAAAGATCCAAAGCCTGATGGATGATCTTCCATTTTGCTTCCCGCAAAGCGGCATGATAAGTGAGCGGGCTGGCCACGACGCCAGGCGCTCCTTCCCAAATAGTTTCGGGAAGATCGTCCACGCGCACTTCAGGTTCTGAGCCCAGGACGACCGCCCGCTCAATGGCGTTATCGAGCTCGCGGACGTTGCCGGGCCAGTCATATTGCTGCATGAGAACCCTGGCTTCAGCAGAGAATCCAAGCACCTTGCGGCCACAACGTATGCTGGAACGGGCGAGAAAGAAGTCGGCCAGCAGGGGAATATCTTCCTTGCGTTCGCGCAACGGCGGCAGCTTGATGGAAACCACATTGAGCCGATGCCACAAATCTTCCCGAAAGACGCCGCCGGCGACCGCGGCGCGGAGATCTTTGTTAGTGGCGGCGACGATGCGGATGTTGACGCGGATCGGACGGGTGCTGCCCAAGCGGCTGAACTCGCGCTCCTGAAGCACGCGCAGCATCTTGGCCTGCACGGTGAGCGGCAATTCCGCAACTTCATCCAGAAAGACGGTGCCTCCGTCGGCAACTTCCAGCAGGCCTTTTTTTACACCGACCGCGCCGGTGAAAGCGCCCTTTTCATGGCCGAAAAGCTCGCTTTCCAGAAGGCTGTCGCCGAGGGTGGCGCAGTTGACGGCGACGAAAGATTTGTCAGAACGGTTGCTGTTGGCGTGAATTGCGCGCGCGACCACTTCCTTGCCTGTACCACTCTCACCCAGCACCAGCACAGTGGTTTCTGAGATGGCAACCCGGGCTAGGCTTTCATATATCTTCTTCATCGCCGGTGATTCCCCAACCATAGCGCGATCGAGATCCAGGGCGTTGCGGAGCAGCGCAGCCTGGGCGTGCATGCGTTGAAAATCGATCGCATTTTCCAGTGACAAGCCGACGACACCGGCAATACCGGTGAGGGTTTCAAGATGATGATCGTTGAATTCCAGCGCGGCGTTTTGCGTGTCAAGGTAAAGGACGCCAAGACAACGGTCACGGGAGAGCAAAGGCACGCAGAGGATGGAGCGGCTACCGCTGGCAAAGATGCTGTGAATATTCTTAAACGCTTCCTCCGCGACGACGTCGCGGGCCAGAATTGTTACTTTCTCCTGCAAGACCCGGCGCACCACGGTGCGGCTGACCGGGATAGCGCCGGTACCGCGATCGGAGCGATGTTGGCCCAGCACTGAAGAAGCGGCTGCATCCGGCTGGTCATACAACAAGACCGCGGCCCTTTCGGCCGGGGTCAGATGGAAGGCCGCATCCAGCAGTGCTTGTTGCAGTTCTTCCGGATCGCGCAGAGTGGCGGCTTTGCGGTTGATCTCCAGGAGAGTCTTGATCTGGTTTCCGAGCTTTGCTGCTTCGGCCTCGGCCAGCAGCTTTTGCGGATTGCGGTAAAGCGGTTCAGCCAGTTGTACGTTGGCGAAGGTCAAAGCCGTAGCGTCGGCAGATTCCCTTACTTCTGGCCGGGGCC
>DASTPO010000559.1:0-2708 GCA_035762225.1 Candidatus Angelobacter sp. | reverse complement strand
TAATTCTGCAAAAGCGGCAACCTGGATTTCCGGCGCAAACTCCTGCTCCAATGCCCCCAGCAACTCTCTGGCTGTGGCATTGGAGTATCCGGTGCGCATCTTGGCATCTACCTGGCGGACCAGCCGCGCGCATTCAACGCGTGTCCACGGTCGCAGCCCGGTTAATGCCGTCGGGGTGAATCCCAGCGCGCCCAGCCGGTCAAACGCCGGGTAAACCCAGCTATCAATCGGCACAAAAGCTGTTCCGGCAGAATGCCGGGTTTCCTGGGCGCTTGCCTGGGGAATGAAGCTCAGTGTGAAGATTCCAACGGTAATCAGCCCAAGGATGACTACGCAGTGGCGCGCCAACCCAATGCAAAGCCCTGAACATTTCTTTCTATGGATGACAGCGGTATTCCTATAGCTAAACGTCGTAAGCATGACCGCACCAGTTTAAACCGCATTACCGGCAGGCTTACGGTGAGAATGGTTGCCATACGTGGTTCGCCCGATTTGTCGTAGTGCGACCACTCGGCGAATAAGCAAGAAAATCCTGTGATTTGCTGCCTGAAGACGAAGCAACTGAAAGATCACTGCCTTTACCTTCGCCCGCGGGGAGCCATAGCTCTGTCCCATCGCGAGTGCTAGCGCTTGTTCACGGCGAGCCACGGCATGCCGCGATAGGAATCGGCCACCACCCACGCCGCGGCTGTAAGGCACAGCGAGATGATGGTTTCGCTCCATACAAAAGTGCTCTTGCTGCCGGCCGCCACGATTGGCACCCACACCAACACCGTGAACAAACCGATCTGCAACGCCGAAAGCGCAGCTGCCAGCCGTGCACAAACGCCAATCAGCACCGCCACGCCCGCCGCCAGGAAAGTCCAGCCGAAGAACTAGGCCCAGAACATATGCCCCGGCAGCCATGCCGGTACCAGCCCGGCGGTTTCCTTGATATAGCGAAAATGGGCGATGCCGAAGGGGATCATGGCCAGGCCGTAAAGCACCCGGGCGACGCGCACGCCGCTGTCCCCCGTGGCGAAACGGAGGCGCCGTCTTTCCCCGTCGGAGGCAAGCCATGCAAACAACACCCATGCGCCTGCCACCATCACCGCAGTCTCGCCGCAACCTGACCAGGTATCTTGCGCCGTGGGTGCAAGGAAGATGGTCCGTACTCGAAACGCCAGAAACCACAACACAAGATAACCAAGCAGCATGCGTGCAGCTACCGTGGCTGTGCGTCGCCAGAACAGGCCCACCCCACATGCCAGTGAGATGAAGGCGCACAAATAGGTCAATACCTCACGCAGGGCAACATTCTTGGGGGCCGGCAGCCATACTCCTGCAAAAGCGCCATTGATCAGGCCTGCGACTCCCAGGACAATAATGGCCGCTGCAAATACCACATGACCCACGCTCGCAATGCGCATCGCCCCTTGCCCTCCGCTGGCATTCCAGTTCCATCTCGTACGGCTCGCTTATACCATCGCCGAAATGCCGGTGGTTATCTTACAGCGGCAAATTTTGCGGAGAGACAGCAATCGTTGCGGTGGATCACCGGAAGGAGCTTTGGACTAGAGATTGACGTCGCTAAAAACACGAAAGCGGAGAAGGGATCATCCCCCTTCCCCGCTTTGTAGCCCCTGAGAGATTTGTGAGGCTAGTGTCGATTCGGACTTACGAACTCATTCCGTGCGCTGAGCACTGGCGAGGGCTTCCTGGCCTTTGGCGTTGCCTTGGCCACAACCACCGTGCCCTGGGTCTTCAGCATGTCGATATCTCTCTGCGCCGATGCGATCTCCGAAGCCATTGCTTTCTCCATCCGATCCATCTGTGCCTTCTGCGCATCGTATGAGCCCATCAAATTGTTGGCGCCGTCACCCTGAATCCCCGCCGAGATCACTTCCTGGCGCGTCTCTTCCAGCAACTCCGCCTGCCGCCGTAATTGCGCTTCACAATCCTGGATCTTGGTTTCCAGTGCGTTGATCTGGGCCTGGACTTCAGCCTTCACAACGGGCGCTGCCTGCTCGGGCGCATCAGGAAAATGGTCCGGGTTGATCTCGGCCTGGGCCCCTGCGTACACCATGGTTGCTAGAGAGAATACTGACAACGTTGCGATCTTGGTCAGGGTTTTCATGGCTTTTTTCTCCTTCGCCGGCTCCTCGGGTTCCGCCCCTATCTGTCCGACACTCTCTCTAATGCATTTGCCACGCCAAACCCATGCAAAACCTTCCCCAGAACCGTCGTGTTGAAACTGAATGACTTATTGCGCCGCTCCACCTCGCGTGGCCCGTTCCGCCCCGCCAAAACCATAGACGATCGTCTATGGTCAGCAGACGGTTGTCTATGCCGCCGGGCCATGAAACGGTGGTAGACTGCTCGGCAACCTATGGAAGCCAGGTTGATCGTCGTAGCAGGAAAGCTGCCCAAGGCTGAGTTTGTGCTGGATCAGGAAGAGATCTTGATTGGGCGCGACCCCGCCGCGCTCATCCGCCTTGATAATCCCCTGGCCTCTCGCCGCCACTGCCTGGTTTGCCATGACCGCGGCCGCTTCCTTGTCCGGGATCTGGGCAGCCACAATGGCACGCTCGTCAATGATGTTCCAGTGACCGTGCGCGCGCTGGAAGATGGCGATCGCATCTCCGTTGCCGACTCGGTATTCGTCTTCGCGTCAGCTGGAAAGCCCGCCCGGCCCCGGCCAGAGGTCAGGGAGTCTGCCGACGCTACAG
>DASTPO010000558.1:0-3600 GCA_035762225.1 Candidatus Angelobacter sp. | reverse complement strand
CCCATCTTCATCCAGCAGACTGGAGCCGCGGTTGTGGCAGTGGAAAGCTTTGATGAGGATTCGGCAAAGAAATTGATTGAGGTGGGACTGAAGCAGGCGAGCAGCCAGAGCGGCGGTTCGGCATCCGGGCGCGAAGAATAGCCCGACACATTTCAAACCCAACACACCTGGTTCAATATCGGCAATGGAACGCCAGGAGAGAACTTTTTGGCGGGGCCAAATCAGAAAAGCCCGTGGTGGAACGTTGATCGTCCCACCCTGGGCGTTGCTGAAGCGTTGCCGGCCCCTTCCGTTTCTTTTCCATTCCCCGCCTACTTTTTGCTCGGGTCATCCTTGGGATTCACGTAGTTGAACTGTACCGGCGCGGTGCCGTGAATCTGCACCACAACATCGCTTGCCGCCATGGCGTAATGGTGCATGTCAGGATCGAGATAAGCAAAGCTTCCAGCAGGGAAGGTGCCCATTTTGGCGGTGTCGAAGGAATCGCCCATCCCCACCTTGAATGTTCCTGAAATCACCGTTACGTTTTCCCGCAGAGGATGCCAGTGCGGCGCAATGCGGTAACCAGCCGGCATTTTCAGGCGGACGGTGTAATTGCCGCCGGCGGCCGTGGGATCGCCTTCAATCACCGCGAACTGCGCGCCGGGCGCAACGAACGGTGGCGGCGCTCCCCATTGAATGCTGTCCGGCGTAAATGCGTTATTTGCGTGTCCTGCTGAATGTGCCGTGGCCGCGTAGTGCAAGCCCGCCCAGCCAACCAATGCGACCAGCGCAAGAGTGAGATACAAAGCTCGTTTCATGATTTACCTCTCCATCGTTTTCATCGTTCGTCGAGTCTTATCTTCCCTCCCCGGTCCGGCCATTCCAATCCGCAGGAGATAATCTTTGTGTATCTTTTAGATATCGATGTAAGTTACTGAATCTTCGTGCATAATGGTCGCGTAGGTATCATTGATGCAGGCCGCAAAGAAGCTCGCGAGTGACGTGGAACTCGACCTTGGCCGCTATGAGCTGCGCCGCTCCGGACGGCGGGTCAAGCTTGAGAAAAAGCCCATGGAGCTTTTGATCTTCCTGGTGGCGCGGCGCGATCAGCTGGTTGCGCGTGAAGAGATCGTCAAAAAGCTGTGGCGCTCCAACCTGTTTATCGATGCGGAACGCAACCTCAACAACATAGTGCGGAAAATCCGTACTGCGCTGGGCGACAACAGCGATCGGCCGCGTTTTCTTGAGACCGTGGTGGGCAAAGGCTACCGGTTTATCGGGCCGGTGCGGGTGATCGACGCGCAATTTCCCCGGTTTGATCTGGTCCAGGCCTCCCCGGTCGCCCCATCGCCACGAGGCGCCGTCGATCGCAGCGAGCACGCATCACTCGCCGTCTTGCCCCTGCTGCTTTTGGGGAAGGCCGTAGACGATCAGGGGCTATGCCTGGGCTTTGCCGACGCGCTGGTCTCGCGGCTGGGAAACCTTCGCGACTTGAACGTGCTGCCAACTTCCGCCGTGCTGGATCTCCCTCCAGACGCCACGCCTTCTGACGTTGCTGCCAGGCTTGGCATTCGTTTTGTTGTGCACGGCGCCATTCAGGCTTCCAAAGGACAGTGGAGGCTGTCTCTGGAGATGTTTGACGCGCACCTCCAAGGCCCATGCCTGAGCAAAAAATGCGATCTGGATATGGCCCGCCTGCCCGAGATTGAGACGGACATGGCCAAACAGATCGCGGGGACTTTGAAACGGCCGCTCAAGCCCGCGATCGCTCCGCAATCTTTGCGATACAGCCGCGATCCTCTGGCCTATGCTGAATTCATGCGTGGCTTCCGGATCACCGCCACCGGCGATCCCTCCACCGTCGAGCAGGCAATCCATTACCTGACGAACGCCATTACGCGTGATCCGGCATTTGCGCTGGCCCATGCCACTCTCTCCCTGGCTTGCGCCTCGCGGCACTTCGAGTACGATCCTGCGAGCGTGTGGCTGGAAAAGGCGGAATTCCATTGCCGCCGCGCGCTGGAGCTCGACCCGGACCTGCCGGAAGGCCATGTCGCCCGCGCTTTTCTCCTGTGGGGGCCCTCTAAAAACTTTCAGCATCTGGAAGCGATTGCGGCCCTGAAGCGCGCGCTCAGCCTGCAAAACAACCTGCCCCACGCTTACAACCGGCTGGGTACGATCCTGGCGCACATCGGGCTGCTCGACCATGCGCGCCAGATATTTGAGAAAGGGCGTGCATTCCACCCGGGAAAGGCAATCAGCCACAGCGTGGCGCAGGTTTATTTCTGGAACCAGGAATACGAACTGGCGCGCGAAGCGATTCAATCGTGGCGGCAAGAGAGCCCAAACAACAAATACGCCATCTACTTTTCCCCGTATCCGGCGATGATGACTGCGAATTGGGATGAAGCAGCACGTCTGATGGATGAGTCAATGCGTCTGCTGCCCGACGATTCCATCATGATCAGCCTCAAGGGCGTGCTCTGCGCCCTGACCGGGAAACACGAAGCGGCGCTCGACTGCATGATGCGCGCCTGTGCGAGCCCAAAATCTTTTGGCCACGCTCATCACACGTATTATCAGATCGCCTGCATTCTCGCCCTGGCCGGCAAGCGTGAGCCGGCATTCGAATGGCTGGAGCGGAGCGTCAGCAGCGGCTTTGCCTGCTGGCCGTTTTTCCTGAAAGACCACTGTCTTCAGAACCTGCATGGCCTTCCCCAGTTTGAGCTGCTGGTGAGTTCGTTGCAGGCCAGATACCCGGACCATTTGGGGTTGCTTTAGAGCACCTTTCTGGCAGGTCCGTAAGGTTTGTCGTGCATTGAGATTGCAAGGAAGTCGATCTTTCCGGTATGGGCACTCTGAATCAGCAATCGAAAACCGGTGCGCGCGTGGCTTCTGTCGACGCGCTTCGTGGTGCGGTCATGATCATTATGGCGCTGGACCACGTTCGCGACTTCTTCCATAGCAGTGCGGCTCAATTTTCGCCCACCGATCTCACACAAACCACGCCGATTCTGTTTTTCACTCGCTGGATCACGCATTACTGCCTGCCCGTCTTCATGTTCGCTGCCGGCATGGGCGGCTTTTTCTATCAGCAGCGCCATACACGGAGCGAACTCTCCCGTTTTCTGTGGACACGCGGTCTATGGTTCATTGTGCTGGAACTCACGGTGATGCAGTTTGCCTATAACTTCAATCTGTCTTTCCGCTACCTCATCCTTCTCCTGATCCTCTGGATATTCGGCATTTGCATGGTCGCCATGGCCGGGCTCATTTACCTGCCCGTCCGAGCGCTCGCGGCGCTGAGCGTTGCCGTGATCTTGTTGCACAATTGCCTGGACAGCATCCCGGCGGCTCGGTTCGGGGCCGCTGCCTGGATCTGGAATTTCCTGCATCAGCCTGGCGTTCTCATCATCTGGGGCAAGCCGGTGTTGGTGACCTATACATTTCTTCCCTGGATTGCCGTGATGGCAGCGGGCTATTGCTTCGCTCAGACATTCCAGCTTGAGGCGGAAACCCGTCATCGCATCATGGTGCGAACCGGCATGGCTTTGACCTTCGCCTTTGTGGCGCTCAGGGCCGTCAACATCTACGCCGACCCTGCGCCGTGGGCACACC
>DASTPO010000557.1:0-4965 GCA_035762225.1 Candidatus Angelobacter sp. | reverse complement strand
CCGCATCCGGGAGCAAACCAGAAACCGCAAGAGCCTGCAAGACGCGCTGCGCGGTGTGCTGAACGGCGGCGGCAACATCAATGAGGATTGGAACATTGAAAAAGCGCTGGCCCTGGGCGACAAAGCCACGGGAACCAGCGTGCTGCGGGAACTGTACCGCGAAATGCGTGACAAGCCCGCACCGGTTGATCTGGACGCGCTCTGGAAAAAGCTCGGTATAGAGATGAAGGATGGTTCCGTAAGCTTCAATAACAGAGCGCCGGAGGCGAACATTCGCCAGTCGATTACCGCACAGCAACTCTCCGCCCACGCTCAGTCGCGGTGAGCAAGCGAATTAAACGTCAGATACGCTCAACACTCCGCATCTGCGTCCGCTCCTTTCAGATTCATCTGCTTCGCGGGCTATTCCATTGCGAGCTTGAAGTCCTGGGTGGGCGCCGTTATTTGATGTAAATCATGACGGCGCCCGCGCCAGTTCGTTCAGGCCGAACAACTCAATAGTGAAACTTGTAGCGCAGCTGGACGGCCACCATGCGTGGATCGCTGACATGCGAGCCGCCAAAGCTGTTGGTGCGATCGATGAAATAGCGTTTATCAGCCAGATTGGTTGCGGTGATCTTGGCTGACCAGTTTTCACCGAACGAATGGCCAAGCGCCAGATCGACAGTTGCGTAGCTGGGAAGATGTCCCGGCCCGTCGCCATCAAGGAAGCCCGATCCGGCAGAAATGTTTCCTGACAGCCAGCTCCTGTAAGGGAGTGCGCTGGTGAAGCCGGTGCTCAGAGTCTGGCGCTGATCGTGGTCGAGGAAGAAGAAGCCCGCCGCCGGCGGCGAGAAGTCAGTGAGACCTCCGGTTACCGCTCCGGAACCTTCCACCGATTGGTGCGAATATGCCAGGTGCAGGTCGAGTTTCCGGAACAGTTTAGGCGAGCGTACGGTAGCTTCGTAGCCCTGAATGCGCACGCTTTGAATGGTCAGCGGAATAAAGAGGTTGGAATTGCCCAGTGCGTCATGGTCAAAGTAATTATGCGCACCGGTGCGGAAGTGGTCCACATCGAATGTCCAGCCGCGGACCGGAATGGTCACACCGACCTCGTGCTGTTCGTCGCGCTCGCCACGCAGCGGCAAGAAGCCCTGGTCGGGCGAGGCCGATAAGATCACGCTGGAAACGGTGTCGAGCGGTGGCGCCTGATAGTAACGGCTGTAAGCTGCGCGCAGCACCCAACCCAGGCCGGGAACCTGAATGGCGACGCCCAGCCGCGGGCTGCCCGCCGTCTCGGTTACCAGGCCGGAAAATCTGGTGACGCGAACGCCCGCAGTCAATGCAAGCCATGAGGCCGCTTTGTACTGGTCTTCCAGCCACAACGCTTCCAGATCGCCGCCAACCTTCTGCCGGGGAGGACGAACGTCAATGGCTGCGCCAAGATCGTTGGTACCCACCAGCCCAAACAGAGTGTTGTCATTCTGGTAGAAGCCGTACGCGCCAATGCTGGCGTTGTGCCGTCCTTTCACCACGCTCAAAGAGGCTTGCCCGCCGGCGTAAGAAGACGCGCGATTGTCAGTGGCAACCAGACGCTGGTCTTGTGCTCCCAACGCCTCAAAGGCCGCGCGATTGAAATGATAGGAAGGCGTCAGCGTAAACACGATGCCGCCGCCCACAGTATGCACCCAGGAGAAATTGCCGAAGATATCCTGCTCGCGCTCACGATCGCGAACGCCCGCAGCCTGCAAGTCCGGATCATTGGGCACCTGGAAAAAATCAGTCCGGGCCGAGCCGACAAACCGCAGCTGATCGGCGGGCGTGGCATTGAAGATCAACGAGGTGAACGCGCCGCCGCCGGCCTCCTGGTTGTGAAGATTGTCTGTGGTGGGAGTTTCCAGCCCATGATCAGTGCGGTTGCCGTTGATGCTCACGTAGTAGGCAGAACGGTCATTGTGATCGCCAAAGCTCAACTGATTGTCAGTGGAATTGAAATTGCCGAAGCTGGTAACCAGTTCGCCCTGCCGCGAGCGCTCAAAGCCGGAGCGCGTTATCACATTGAAGACGCCGTAGGTGCGATCACCGGACTCGGCGGAAAAACTGCCGCGCTGCACCTCCATGTAATCCACATCTTTGGGATCGAATTGCGGTCCCACGTTGGTGGCGATGTTGGTGTTGGGAACCGGTACGCCGTCAATCGCCCAGGTCACCTGGTGACCACCGCGCACGTGCAACTGGTCATGCACCATGGATGCGCCGGGAACAAAATTTGTGATCATCGACATGGAATTCGTGCGGTCCGCACCTGGCGTCTGCGCAATATCGCTGCGACTGACCAGGGTCTCCGACGTGGCCGAGGTAGGGTTGACAGCGACCGGCGCGCCGGAAACGTCCACCGTTTCCTGATGCGCAGCCAGAGCCAGCGCGAAGTGAAGTTCCTGGACATTCCCCGAAGTCACCGTAACTGCCTGCTGGGCGGCTGCGAAACCGGGTGAGTCAATTGTGATCTGGTATTCGCCGACAGGAACGTTCAGCACGGTAACAATTCCGTCTTCGTTGGTAATTCCTGAAGTCTTGAAGTCAGATGTGCGGCTCTGCACCTGCACCTCCGCCCCCTGCACCGGCCGATGTTGAGGATCGTGAACAATGGCTTTCACGGTCCCGAACACGGACGCGAATACCGGCAATGGAGCCAGCAACGCTGAGAAAATGATGGTAAGAAAAAATCGTTTTGACATTTCCAATTCCCCGGACGCCCTAAATGGCCTCCTGATGCACTACGAATCGCAACGCCGAACTGTTTCCGACCGTCTTCAAGCCGCGCTAAAACACGGCCGAAGAACAGTCGAATGAAGCAGACAAACAGAATGGAAAGGCCAGAAAGCACTGCGTAAAACGCCAGCGAAGAACTGGAGAATTAAAGCGTGGCCCTTGCGATTCTGCTTTGCAGCAGACCTCTAGACGAGGGGAGGACCGCGATCAGTGTGCGAAGAAAAGCCGGCGCAGGTGAAAGTTACCGGGACAAAATGCAGTACCGGATCGATCACCGCCAGTGGGGGAAGGGTTGAAGTTGCTGCCACCACAGATCCGCCTTGCGGATGGCCCGGGGTACAGCAATCCATGGGACAAGGAGCATCGCTCAGACCGGCTGACAAGCCGGAACTGGATGCGGGCGCAGGCATGTGGTGATGTAGCTGGTGCATCGAGCGATCACAGTGGTCCGCGGCCATCTCATGACATGAAACTGCTTTGCCGGTGCCGGTGCACGCTGCCGCCATTACAGGCGACACCATGGACAACATCAGGGAAAGCATAGTCGAAATGGACAGAAAACGCCGCATGCTCTAAAAACGGACTATAGCGCGTCCATCGCCGTGAAAGCAATGGGATTCAGAGTACCACCTCATTAATTCCACTAATCTTCCGTAACCAATGCCACCTAACAAGTTAGATCGTTCAATGTGCAATTCGTTACCACTTTTCGCCAGGTATCTATGTAACAGTGATGACGATTGATCATCCCGCGGCCGGGCTTGAACGCTTCCTGGTCAGGTAGAAATAGACGGCCGGCGTCACGATCAGGGAGAGGACCATGGAAACCACGATTCCGCCAATCACCGCGATGGCGAGCGGTTGCAGCATCTCCGAGCCAGCGCCCAGAGCGAAGGCCAGGGGCAACATTCCGGCCACGGTGGCCAGGGCGGTCATAAAGATGGGGCGCAAACGGCGGCGGCCGGCCTGGATCATGGCTTCTTCCGGCTCAAATCCGGCGTGCGTGAATTTACTATTTGCGTCGAGCAGCAGAATGCCGTTCTTCGCCACGATACCGATCACCATGATCAGCCCCATCAGAGACGCGAGATTTACCGTGGTCCTGGTTACCAGCAAGGCCAGGAACACGCCTGAAATTGAGAGCAAGGCCGAACTCAGGATGGCGAGCGGAGCGGAAAAGTTACGGAATTCAAACAGCAGCACGGTAAACACCAGCACAATCGCCAGCACCAGCACCACCGCCATATCGTGAAAATCTTTTTGCTGTTGGGCGTAGAGACCGCCATAAGTTACGCGGATCGAAGACGGCAGATGCAGGCCGGTCACCACTTTTTGCACTTGTCCCACGCCAGTACCCAGGCTGACGCCCTCAAGCCGCGCGGTAACTTCCACCAGGCGTTGCAGGTTCTCGCGGGTAATCTCGGTCTGTCCGGGGATCTCGTTGAGCTGCGCCAACGATCCCAGCGTGGCCGTGCGGCCGGCGGAGCTGACCAGCAATGTGTTGCTCATGGCTTCCAGTGACGAGCGGTTCTGGTCCGGAAGGCGCACGCGGATGTTATACGAACGATTGTTGGCGATCAGCGGATTGGGCGAGGTGACACCCTCTAGCACCGCGGTCGCATCCGTGGAAACTTCTTCAGCGGTAAAACCGGCTTTGGCCGCGGTTGACGGATTCACCTTGAATTCCGCGGCCGGGCCGCTCATTGTGTTTTCAATCCCGTTCTTCAGATCAACTACGCCCTTGGATTTCTCAATGGCATCAGCAACGCGCGGCGCCTGCGCTTCCAGCAGTTTTGGATCTTCGGAGAAAAGCTTGATGACCACCGGCTCGGGCGCGCCGGTCAGGTCTCCGATCATATCCTGGAGAATCTGCTTGAGATCGACGTCCACCGCGGGCTCTTCTTTCTTAATGGTTGCACGAACATCGGTCATGATGTCATCCACGCCGCGGCTGCGCTTCGCCTTCAGCTTGACGGATATGTCGCCGGTATTCGCTTCGGTCACGGCGGCAAGCCCAAGTTGCAAGCCGGTGCGTCGGGACGTGCTCTCCACTTCGGGGACCTCGCGCAGGATTTGCTCCAGATGAGAGACCACGCGATCGGTCTCCTGCAACGAGCTTCCGGCGGGCATGAGATAGTCGACGATAAAGCCGCCTTCATCCATCTCCGGCAGCAGGTCAGAGCCAAGCGCCAGGAATGAGGCCACGGAGACCAC
>DASTPO010000556.1:0-5779 GCA_035762225.1 Candidatus Angelobacter sp. | reverse complement strand
CCCGGCTTGAATAGCGTCACGGCCGGTCCAACCTCAGTCACGACGCCAGAGAGATCGCAACCCCAGATCACAGGAAAAATCACCGGGCGTACCGGCTGAAGCAGCCCTTGTCGGAGCTTCCAGTCCAGCGGATTTACGCTGGAAGCTCGTACCTGGACCAGCACTCCGTTCGGCCCGACGCGGGGCACGGGAACGTCCCTAGCAATCTCAAGTACCTCGGGGCCGCCGTATTGTTCGGCTATGACCGCTTTCATGGCCCCCGATTCTAGCATTCAGCAATTCCCAGGTATTTCGCCATCCTGATCTGCCTTGAGAACCGCTAACCGCGGGCTCCAACAGCCTGGGCAGCGGATGCTAGACTGATAGGCACCGCATGGACTTCGATCAGCTAGAGACCTTTCTGGAGGTCGCCCGGCGAGCCAGCTTTTCCCGCGCGGCGGAAAAGCGCCTGCGCACGCAGCCCGCTATTTCGTCTCAGATCCGGTTGCTGGAGGAAGAGGTCGGCGCCAAACTCTTTGACCGCAGCGGAGGCAAAGTAGCGCTCACCGCCGCCGGCAAGGTTTTCCAGGAGTACGCTGAACAGACTCTGGAGTCGCGAAAGGCTCTGCTTGTCACGGTGGCGGAGATGGAGCGCGTGCCGCGCGGCGAGATCGTGGTTGGAGCGAATGAAGGTACTTGCCTGCACATCCTGCCTGAGGTTTTTGCCGAATTCAAAAAGTTGTATTCGAACGTTGCGGTCCAGATCACACGGCTGGAACGAGCCAAAATCATGGATTCCATCATGGAAAACTCAGTCGATTTTGGTGTAGTTTCTGCGCCGGTCGACGATAAACGGCTGACTGTGGTCAATATTCACCGTGATGAGCTGGTAATTATCGCCCCGCCACGCCACCCACTGAGCCGCATGACACAGGCGACGGTTTCTGACGTCGTGCACTACCCGCTGCTCCTGCCCAAGCTCGGCCGCACCCGCGACGCCCTGGAAAATATGTTCCACGAACGCAACTTGAAGCCCAGGATCTCCATGGAGCTCGACTCCAGCGAGTTGCTTAAGCGTTTTGTTGCAGCCGACGTCGGCATTGGGTTTATCGCCCGCTCTAACGTCAGTGAAGACGTCAAAGCCGGGGTGCTGGCGGCTTTGCCGATTGCTGACGCCTCCATTCGGCGCGACCTGGCTCTGGTTTTCCGCAAAGACAAAGCTCTCAGCCGCGCGGCGCTCGCTTTCATCGAGATTGCCGTCAAGAATAAACAGGCAGCGCTTGGCGCGGTCCCGCCACAAGTCGCCCGCTAAATCCCGGAGGCTGCATCGTTGCACCATTTGTGATGCAGATCAGAAGATCCTGAACTTTTCCTGCTCCAAGCCGCGCTCCTGACAAAACTTTTCACTTAAATTTTCCGCGCTCACCTGTCTGCGTGTGTTATTTTTTTTAATCCACTGAAAAACGGGTTTCTGGAGGCAAACAAATTGGGTTTAGACATGGTGCCCAAGCGCATCTTTCTGACGAACGGAGTAGGAAAGCATAAAGAAAGATTGACATCATTTGAGCTGGCCCTGAGGGATGCCGGCATCGCGGCCCAGAACCTGGTGCGCGTCTCCTCCATTTTTCCGCCTCACTGCAAGCTTATCTCCCGGAAAGAGGGCGTCAAGTTCCTTCATCCGGGCGAAGTGACCTTTGCCGTGGTCGCTGAGAACTCTACCCGCGAACCACATCGTCTCACTGCTGCCAGCATCGGACTGGCCATGCCGGCCGACCGCGCCACATACGGGTACCTGAGCGAACACCATTCCTTCGGCGAGGCCGACGACGTGGCCGGCGAATATGCTGAAGAACTTGCCGCCGAGATGCTGGCCACTACGCTGAATGTGGAATTTAATCCGGATACTTCATGGGACGAGAAAAAAGAGATTTACCGGATCTCGAACAAGATAGTCCGCACCACCAACATCACCCAAAGCGGCGTTGGCGACAAACGCGGCAAATGGACCACGGTGATCGCGGCCGCAATCTTGATCTTCGAATAACATCCCCGGCTGTCTTTCTTTTGAAGTGTGCCTGTGCCAATGGAGCGGGTTGGAAATGTCCAATCGTGCGGTTGGCGCGGTCCGCACATCTCACCCGGCATGGAAATCAGCTGGGTAACGCAGGCAAGCTGTGAGCACTTCCCTGCTTCGCCTGCCCCTTTCGAGTAAATAAGAGCTTGCCGATCGCTCACTTTGCCCCTGGTTGTCAGTCAATAAACACAGCCAATCCAGGAACAATGGAGAGAGAAAACTATGCGGCGATTCGCGGTTCTGTCTTTCAGCCTTTTGGTCGCGTTACTGGCGTTGTCTTCTGGGGCAACGGCGCAGATCCCCGATAAATTCACCAACCTCCAGGCCCTGCCCAAGGACATTCCCAAGGCACAATTGGTCGGGTTGATGCGCGGTTATTCGGGTGATCTGGGCGTGCGCTGCGGGTTCTGCCACGTGGGCGGCAATCCCGATACGCTGCAAGGCGTAAACTTTGCTTCCGATGAGAACGAAAAGAAGAAGACCGCCCGCCTGATGATACGCATGATGGACTCCATCAATAAGGACCAGTTGACCAAGTTAGGCATGACGCCGTCGCCACAGGTAAGCTGCGTAACCTGCCATCGCCGCAACAGCGATCCCCGGACTATCGATGCTTTGCTGACCGACTCCATCAATAAGGACGGCGCTCCGGCCGCAGTTACCCTTTACCGCAAACTTAAGACTGATAATTACGGTAACGGTAAGTATGACTTCAGCGACATTCCATTGAACCAGGTTGGGGAATCCCTCATCGACTCCGGGAAGATCAAAGAAGCCACTGCGATCCTGGAGCTTGATGCCGAACTGAATCCGCAATCAGGCTGGGGCCGTTATCTGCTTGGAGTTGCGCACGCGACCGGTGGCGAGAAGGAAAAGGCCCGCGCCGATTTCCAGAGAGTGCTTGAACTGGAGCCCAGAAACTCCATGGCAAAAAAGCGTCTGGAGAGCCTGGACACGCCAAGCAAATAAATACGTGTGACGCTAAACGAAACGGATTGTCGAGTGCGACCTCATGCCGGCGCCGCACTCTGCCAAGATCAGCTCTTCCCTGTCCTAAAGCCCGGCTTTTTGTAAGTCTTCCCCAGCCGCTCGAACAGGGCCGCGCACATGATCGGTAGGCCGACCGTGGCATCGACAAAGACCTCGCCGAAGCGGCCGCCTTCGTGGGGCGGCACAAACTTGCCCCAGGAAATGGCCTCAGAGTAGGGCGAGCCGGAGAGTCCGCCCCAATGCACCGGCTCCGGACAGACACGCACTCCATAGTGGTAGCGCTTGAGCGGCACATCTTCGCCGGCGCGACGGACCCGCAGCTCGCAATATGGCCCAAACTGCTGCGCCCAGTTCCGCGGCACGCCGCCGCCGATGGTCAGAATCCCAAGCTTCTTCTGCTGCAAAAGCGTTTCCGCGAAGGAGTTCAGGTCAAGAAACGGATCGTAACGGAGTTGCGGCTTGCCTTCCCGGGCGCGCATGCGATTGTTGAGCGCCACGTCCAGCCCCATTTCAGAATCCGTAAATGCCGGCACAAAAACCGGAACATTTTTCTCGTAAGCCGACTTCAGAATTCCCCGCCCCTTGGCATGGCTCTTCAGGTGCTCGCCGATGGCGCGGTTGAGCTTCCAGGAGCACATGATCTGCTGCGGGTCCCACTTGCCCAGCACCTCTTCCATCACCATCTCTACGTGGTCAAGGTTCTGCTCCGGCTCCAGCGTGTCATAGACACGGTTGTAGCCCGCTTCATACAGCTCCACGTCATTCATTCTTGGATCGTACCGATAGTGTTTGCAGCCCGTGGCTTCAACCAGGCCATGCGCCATTAATGCGCCCGTGGACACTACGGCGTTGACCAGACCTTTATCTATCAGGTCGCAGACAATCAATCCCTGCTTGGCCACGGTCATGGCGCCGGCCAGCGTCATTACCACGAAGCAGTCTTTGTCGCGGGCCATGGCTTCCAGCACATCCACGGACTCGCCAAGCTGGCGGCCCGTAAAAGCCGTGTCCGCCATGCCGCGCACCAGGTCGCTGATGCCTTTTACCTTGGAGAGGTCGAGCGGGAACACCGGGGAGAGCTTATCCTGCACCGGGTCGTGCAATTTACGGTCAATACCTGCGCCTTCCTGCTTCTTGCTCAATGCTTCACCTCGGGGGTTTCGAGTGGTCGGGCAAACTTTAAAAAGTAAACGCTGCGGAGCGCGGAGTCAAACCGCGCGCATTTGATATTCTTGAATTGGTCTTTGCTATTGCCAAATGCCCAATCAAGAAACCTTTACCGTTGGCCTGATCCAGATGCACTGCTCGGCCGATCCCGACGAAAATGTAAGCCGGGCGGCGGAGAAGGTCCGTGCCGCGGCCAAGCAGGGGGCGCAGATCATCTGTTTGCCTGAGCTTTTCCGCACACAGTATTTCTGCCAGCGCGAGGACGCCGCGCTGTTTGATCTGGCCGAGCCGGTGCCCGGACCAACCACGGACGCGCTTGCCCAGGTCGCACGCGAGACCAAAACGGTGCTGGTGGTCTCCGTTTTTGAGCGCCGCGCCCGTGGGCTGTATCACAACACGGCTGTGATTCTGAACTCTGACGGGGGCACCAACGGCATTTACCGCAAGATGCACATCCCCGACGATCCTCTTTATTACGAAAAGTTTTACTTTACGCCGGGCGATCTCGGCTTCAAGGCGTTTGATACCGAGCATGGCCGCGTGGGTACGCTGGTCTGCTGGGACCAGTGGTATCCCGAAGGCGCGCGCCTTACAGCGCTGCAGGGCGCGAACATCCTCTTTTATCCCACGGCCATCGGCTGGCACCCGGACGAGAAAGCTGAATTTGGCACAGTGCAGCACGACGCATGGCGCACCATCCAGCGCGCGCATGCCATCGCGAATGGCGTTTTTGTTGGCGTGGTCAACCGCGTGGGCCAGGAGTTTGGCGACATTCGCGGCAATCGCGCCCAAGGTAAAGGCCTGGAATTCTGGGGCGGATCGTTCCTGTGCGATCCCTTTGGCCGGATCATCGTGGAAGCCTCGCACGATAAGGAAGAAATCCTGATCGGCCAGTGCGATCTGAAGCATCTGGAGGATGTCCGGCGCAACTGGCCTTTCCTGCGCGATCGCCGCATTGACAGTTACGGCGGCATCACCCAAAGGTTTATTGACTGATGGGGCGCGCCAAGACGCCGACCGCAACTGAAGCTACGCCTCGCGCCCTGGGCTACCGCATGCCCGCCGAATGGGAGCCGCACCAGTCCACATGGCTGGCATGGCCGCATAACCGCTCCGACTGGCCGGGCAAGTTTGACGCTATCCCGTGGGTCTTTGCCGATATCATCCGCCATCTTGCCCGGGTGGAAGACGTGAACCTGATTGTGGCATCGGCCCGCGAAAAGCAAACCGCCCACGAAGCGCTGCGCCGAAGCCACGCCGATTCCAAGCGAGTGAAGTTTCACATTTGGCCCACCAACCGCATATGGACCCGCGACTCAGGCCCGATCTTCGTCAAAAGCCAGACCGGTGTCGCGCTCACCAACTGGCGCTTCAACGCGTGGGCCAAGTATCCGGACTGGAAACACGACAATCAACTGCCCGATCGCATTGGCTCGAAGCTTAGGCTGAAACAGTTCAGGCCGGAGATCGATCTTAACGGAAAGCCGCATCATGTGGTGCTGGAGGGCGGCAGCATTGACGTGAATGGCCAGGGTATGATGCTCAGCACGGAAGAATGCCATCTCAGCA
>DASTPO010000555.1:0-15664 GCA_035762225.1 Candidatus Angelobacter sp. | reverse complement strand
GAGCCGAAAAACACCACCGTGTCTTGAATCTTCTCCCGCCGGAAGCGTGAGAGTGGCTCTGCGTATTCCGAAAGAATGCGCACAATGCGCCCATCCGGGCTGCCCAGAAAATCCTGGTTCAGGTAAGCCAGCGGGGCGGGCAGCAGTTCCGGTTTGTTTGCATCGGGATTCGGGTTTTTATTGCTGTCGGCCATGGTCGTTCATCAATGAGAAGTCCAAATAGCATCGCGAAAAGGCGTCAACTTACAAGATCAGCGCCGGTCGCGATAGCGCACTGCCTCCAGAATACCCAGCAGGATATCCAACACACCCAGCCCGGAGACTGCGCCACGCACGAAACCCTGTTGCAGCACGTTTCCTATTGCCGGCCATTGCGCCAGCCACCCTTCACTCAACCAGAAACGGGTCCAGGGAAGAATTATCAGCACCAGGCCCAGTTCGATGCAGAAAAGAACATACACCACCACAAAGACTCGTTGCATCCACACCGGCATCTCCGCCGGGCGCTCAGGTACGGGCCCAGGCGTGGGAGGCGGCGGGGGGGTCTCGATATTCGCAGAGGTAAGGGTCAATGGATTTGGAATTGGCTCTCGATGTCAGTTAATTAGATGTTATAGAAGATTCTACGATTTCAGCGCCTTTATCCGGCTGGCCACGTCGCGAAAATCAATATTGGAGCCGTAAACTTCCATGAAATTTACCAGGGCGGACTTTTTGTCCCCGGCTGCGTCGTATGCCATCGCCAGATCATAATAAATGGCGCAGCGGTTGCCGTCGTCCAGGCCAGGCAATTTTAAGGCTTTCTGGTACCAGCGGACTGCCGCCTCAGGAGCGCCTTTGTCCACCAGGCACTGAGCCAACCACGTAAGCGCTTGAATCGGCTGCGAGAATGCCGTGCCGCGATCTATTGAGTGGCAAACTTTTTGCAGTTCGCCGATGGCTTCATCCAGCAGACCCATTTCCTTGAACGCTATGCCCAGATTGTAGTGCGTCTCAGGATCTTCCTCGGGTTCAGAAGCTTCGGCGTTTTCCTCCTGCAATTCGGAAAGGATATCGCTCAGCGCGTCTGCCGTCTCAGAATCCCGCAATGCCCCATTGGTGCGCTTATCCATGTGGGATGCAGGGGCCGGCGCCGGCGCGGGTATAGGCGCTGCCTTAGCGACTGGAGCGGGCGTTGCCGCAGGGGTCGGTTTGGGAGCAAAGTCGGCCAGGTCCGTCTGTTCCAGATCGAGAACGAAATCGCCCAGAATATCTTCGGTTGACTTGGCCTGGGCCGCAGATGGCCGCGCGGTCGATGGCCTGGCTTGAGCCGGCTCCGGAAGATCCAGCACATCATCCTGCTCCATCGCCGGCTCGGGTGCTTCCAGTGTCTTTTGCCGTTCCTGGCTGACGTGCGCAACACCCTCGGGGATTTTTGGCTTGGGAACCCCCTCCATTACCGGAGGTGCGGCCGCATCTTCAAGCAGCGCCGCTGCCGTTTCGGGCGTGGCGCCGCCGGCGGATTGTGCTTGACCAGCTGAAACGGCGGCAATCAGTTCAGTAACTTCCGGCGCATCGGGCGCCAGCTCTGTCAGATCCAGAATGGCCAATTTCGCCGGCTCCCACATTTTCTGCGTGATGTAGAAGCGGATTTCCTGTACTTTGTCCGCGACTTGCGAAGCCAGACCGGCGGGAGGAAGGCCCACGGGCGCTTGCTGCTCAATCTCCACTTCGCGCACCGCCCCAGCCATTTCCGCCACCGGCTCGTTCGCGAGAGCGACCGGTTCTGCTTCCTGTGCTAACGGCTCAACCTCGGTCATCTCTTCCCATTCGTTGGAAATATCGATTTCGTGCGCGGGACTTGCGGAAGAAGCCAGCGCCACCGGAGCGCTATCCGGCTGATAGGGCTCCAACGCTATTTCCGCCGCCAGCTCTGCAGCTGGTTCCACGGGAGTAACAACAATCGGCTCGGGCTCCGCCGCCACCAACTCCGGATGGTCAAAGCTGAACTCCTGCACCGATGATTCGGATTCGGTTTCTGCGGGCGCCTGCGCTACCGCTTCGGGTATCTTCGCGGCGGGTTGAGGAGGCCATGTTGCTTTGGCGGCTTTCGCCGGCGTGCTGACTGGCGCTGCAGTTGCGGCGGATTGAGGAGCGCGCAAGGCGAACCGCTTGGAGGCTTCAAGGTATTTTGCCGACTCAACCGGATGCCCCAGCTCTTTATAGATGTCGCTCAGGTTCTGGTACATGCGCGCGGCATCGGCAAATCGTTCTGCGCGCACATACAAACTGGCCAAACGCTGATTCAGGTTTACGTCCTGCGGCGCCAGGGGCAAAGCGGCTTCCAGCGGCGGGATAGCCTTGGAAGGAACGTTATAGGAAACGTATAACTCCGCGTCAGTCAAAGCCGATTCAATCGCTTTCTCTGTGGGCGGATCATACGACTGGTGGACGGCCGGCGCAGTCTCATCCAGTTCCTCCACCATGAACGCCTGAGCCGCTTCCTCCGGCGTTAGAATTCGGGTGGCAGAATCCTCTCCCAGCTTGGCCAGCATCTGTTTGTAATTCTGGGAGTGGAGCACATTTTCCGGCTCCATATCGGCAAGCTGCTTGTAGAGATCGCGCGCTTCTGTGTAATTCCCCTTCTTGGCCGCGGCATGCGCCTGCAACTCGATCATCTCGGCGGTCTGGCTGTGGTCGCCGGATTGGTTCAGCAGCCGGTTCAGGATGTTCAGCGCGGCCGGGTTATCCTTGGCGCGATTCATCAGCGGGTGGAGCATCTCCTGCAATGCCGCCTGGTTTCCGCCAAAGAGGCGCTCCGCATGCGTCTCATAGAGCCGCAGAGCTTTTTCCAGCTGATTGTTGGTCACATACCACTGCGCCACGGTGGTGACCCCGGTGACGTCATTGTGAGTGGCCAGCAGCTTGTTCGCCACATCCTCCACGCCTTCAGGATTTCCGGTGTGCAGCTTGGCCCGGAGCAGGGCGCGCAGACCGTCAGGCCGCGTGTCGAGATCGGAGACTCTTTCCAGGTAAGTGACGGCAGCTTCGCTGTCGCCGGCATCCACGGCGATCATGCCGCGCAGCATGAGAGCGCCGGCATTGGTGGGATCCAGCGCCAGCACCTTCTCCAGCGCTTCCTCGGCCGCCGCATAGGCGCCGCGCGCATACAGAGATTCCGCAGCCGTGTAATAGATGTTGCGGGCCTCGTCCTTTTTCCCCAGCTTGGTGTAGAGGTCGGCGAGCTTGGCCTGGGTATGCGCGTTCTCCGGGTCCAGCTCCAGGATTTTCTGGAAGATCCTTGCTGCCTGGCTGGTGTCGCCGGATTTGATCAGCTGATCCGCAACCTGCATGTAGTGGACCCGGGCGTCATTGAAGAGGCCTTGCTGCCCGTAAAGCTCCGCCAGCTTGGTGGTGTTATCGGCGTTGAACGGGGCCATTTTGGTGAGCTTTTTGTAAATGGCGATGGCCTTCACCGTGAACCCGTTCTGCGCGTACTGGTCGCCTACTTTTTTGAAGTAATAAGTGGCCTGATCATTGCTGCCCATGCGGGCGTAGAGGTCGCCTACGGTGTTGAGCACCGTGAGGTCCTTGGGATCTTCCTTGATGACTTTTTCGTACTCGGCGATTGCGTTCGGCAGCTTTCCCTGTTGGACGAACTTCTCCGCCTGCGCCAGTACTTTTACCTTGTTAAAACCAAACCCGAGTGCCATAAGAATCGTGAGCCGAAGGGCAGCCTTTCCAAATGCCGTGGGAAACCGGAAACGAGTGCAATTGGGGCTAAAGTACCACAGAAAAACGGCGAAACCCAAGCTGCACGGGGTAATCGTTAGTGCATGTCGGTTATTTACCTTAAAGGTTCGGCTGCCACCGCGCAATCCCCGTAGAAGCAAGGTCATCCATGGATCCGGGCCAAATCACGCGCAACTAGCGATATTGCGCCCGGCTGCGGAACTCCTTCACCATCAATTCCAGGAAATTTTCATTGTCCGGGGGGCGCGATTCCGGTGGGATTTTCAGCCTCGCGCTGATCATATCGGCGATGCGCTGGGAGTTGAACCTTCTTACGTCAGGCGGAATGTCCAGGCGTCGCGCCAGAAAAGTCTCAATGAGTTCGGCTTCCAGCACGGTCAGTCCCGCGGCCTGGTGCAGGATAAATTCGGTGGTGGCAGGAGTGTTGAAAAAAAGCGTCGCTTCCCGGTCTGAAGCCTCATGCACCACCAGGGTCCCGGCGACGTAGTCTCCCAGGCGGCGGTTTTTTGCGTTCAGCAGGATGGTGATCACGCCAATTCCATAAAACAAGGGAAGAAAGTCCACCGCCCGAACCAGGTTGCGCGCAATGGCTTCGAAGGCGTTGATCGGCCGGCCTGAATCCTTGATCACCCGGATGCCCGCCCAGCGCTTGCCCGGCGTCTGGCCCTTCCATACGGCTTCAAAAATGGCGTAATAGCCCCAATTGATACAGAAGATGACCAGCGTAACAATCGCCTCCCACCACACGGAGCGGCTGGCGGAAAAGACTCCTCCACTGATCCATAACAGGCTCAAGCCGACCAGCAGAGCGTAGATCAGCAATTCAATCAAGAAATCCAGAAAGATTGCCATGAAGCGGCTGCCGATGCCGGCCAGCACAAATTCCAGGTGGACCTGCTCCGGCGTGTCAATGGTAAGCTTGTCACTCGGCACGATGATTTCTACCTATTGGCTGGAAAAACGCCAGAGTCATTGGCAGCGTCTGGAACATCTGTTGGACCAGATCAAGGCCAACGGCCTGCGGTCCCTCACCCAGTTGGAGTTGCAGGAGCTGGGATTGCTCTACCGTCAGGCAGCAGCGGATCTTTCCACGCTGCGGGAAGACGCCACCGGCCGCTCCTATGCTCGTTCCCTGAATCTTCTGCTCTCCCGCGCACACAATACCATCTATGCCGGAGAAAAATCGAGCGCCAGAGGAATCGTCCACTATTACCGCAATGTCTACCCGCAAATCTTCCGCAACAATTTGCGCCTGATCGTTGCCGCTTTGCTGCTCTTTGCGGGGGGCGGCCTTGTTGGCATGCTGCTCTCGCTGACTCGGCCGGATTTTCTCCGCGCTTTTCTTCCCCCGCATATCCTTGACACCATTGACCACCACAAGATGTGGACGGAGTCAGTGGTAAGCATCGCGCCCGCGGCCTCCGCCGGGATACTCACCAACAATATTTCCGTCTGTCTCTTCACCTTCGCGTTTGGCGTTACCGCAGGAATTGGCACCGTGTACATGCTCGTCTTCAACGGAGTTCTGCTGGGATCCGTGGGAACAGCCTGCTGGCTCAACGATATGAGCCTTCCGCTGTGGAGCTTTGTAGCGCCGCATGGCGTGCTGGAGCTGCCCGCCATCTTTATCGCCGGCGCCGCAGGCATGCGCCTGGCCCAGGGCCTGCTCTTTCCCGGCCTGCTCTCGCGCTCAGACTCTCTGGTGAAGGCCGGCGGCGAAGCCGTCCGGCTGGTGATGGGGACTGTCCCGATATTGATTGTCGCCGGACTGATTGAAGGTTTTATCTCACCCTCGGCGCTGGCATGGCAGTGGAAGTTCGCACTCTCGGGTTCGATCGGTGTGATCTTCTTCAGCTATCTGTTGTTCTGCGCCAGGGGCGGAGCCGCCGAAATCACGCCGACCTGATCCTGCCTGCCACAAAACCAAAGCCCCGGAGCTTCATTCCGGGGCCTGGGTTCATTTGGATGATTGGTTCCTACTGCGGGAACGGCACGCCTTTGGTTCCCGAAGCCAGCGTCGCATTGCAAGGAGTGGTGAGCCCCTGGCTCGCGGGCGTTCCCGGATTCAGATTGGGAGAGTTGGCAAAATCAAAAAACTCGTCCATATCCGGCTGGGCTGCATCACGCGCAGTCAGATGCGGCAGGTTAAAGCGTTTTTCCACAAACTTGAGCACTGCGGTGTAGTCCATGGGCGTGTGAGAAACGTAGTGTGGCTTAGCGAACGGCGAGACGATGATCAGCGGCACACGGAAACCGGTGCGAATGAAATCGTCCGGCGGGTCGGTGGGCAGGAGGTCTCTCGGCTTGATTCCGTCCGGGCTGGGCACGTGTTGGACGCTCGCGTCCGTGGGATACTTGCCCGCTCCAACTGCCTGGCCTGATGCTCCGGCGCTGAGCTCAAGAATCGGCCGGCCGTCAATTATCGGGCTGACGTGGTCGAACAAGCCGCCGTTTTCGTCGAAAGTTTCGATAAATACGGAGTCCTTCCACGACGGGCTGTTGATGAGCTGAGTAAACAGAGAGTTCATGAAGCGCGCCCCGGCCTGAAGATTGTCGGTGACGCCAGGGTGCTCATCGCGGCCTGAAGAGAAACCGGGCTCGATATAGGAGAAAGCGGGAAGCGCGTTGTTCTGCGCATCCGTCTGAAACTGCGAGATGGGAACGATGTGGTCCAGCTTCGTGGACCCGTATGGCTGGAAGTTTCGCAGTGTTGAAATCAGGTTGCCATCCGGCTGGCGGTCCACGGAATAGATTTTCCAGGAAATTCCGGCAGCATCAAGAAGCTGAAAGATCGTCTGTGCGGTCAGTTGCGTGCCGCTGTCCTGTGGGGGATGGACCAGTCCCTGGGAGGTTGCCGCCATGGCGTACAGCCGGACATCCTCTGTCTGTACGGGGGCCGGAGCGTACCAGCGGTCGGACGTGGCAAACTGCGTGGCGAACCAATACGGCGAAGGCAGATCACCCTGCGTGTAATAACCCATGGAGCGCACGCCCTTGGTGTCGGGGTCGCCATCAAAAGTTGCCAGGCCGCCCGCGGTATGGACAAAACCATCAAGCAATACCGGAGCGCTGTCACTGATATCGAAGCGGTTGGCGTTGCCATGGGATTCGAGCCAGGCCGCGGTGGTGTTGTAAATGCAGCTGGTGACGAGATGGAATGTGCGAATCGTGTCGCCGTCATCGGCGGGAGCGGTGAAGTCGTTTTCCAGATCGTCTGCGTCCCGGCCCAGGCTGAGGCTGGCGCGATAATCGTTGATCTTGCCGAAATAGGCGTCAAAAGACCGGTTTTCCTGCATCATGAAGATGATGTGGTTCACGCTCTGGATACTGCCCGAGGGCGTGGTGCCGGGGGTGGGAGCGGGCGATGAGCCTCCACTGCCGGAGCCGATGCCGCCACAACCGGTGAGAACCGTGAGCGCTAACAAAAAGGTGGAACAACATGCGATGGGGAACTTTTTTGCGGATGTCATATCCTACACGCTGATCAGGTGGATTTCGGAGCCACAGTTGGCGGAGCCGCTGAGGGCAGCAGCTCTCCTTCCTCTGATGTGACAAAGCACCTCGACGTTGGCTGCTGGCCTATTTACCTAGTTCTGACATCCTGAGCAGGTGATCTGACATCGAAGGTTTTTAGCTGCTCTCGATTAGCGGGAACCTGCTGCGAGAGTAAGAAACTTCTTTGGATTTGGGGACCCAGGATGAGAATTGCGGTTGTGGGATCAGGGTATGTAGGCCTTGTAGCAGGCGCCTGTTTCGCCGAATTGGGCCACGAAGTTCTTCTTGTTGATAACGATGAGCATAAGCTCGCTGCGCTCAAACGGGGCGAATGCCCGATTCATGAGAAATTTCTTCCCGAACTGCTGGAGCGCCACCGCGGTAAGCGGCTGGACTTCACCGGCGACCTCCCGGAAGCTGTGCGCCGCAGCCAGCTGATTTTTATTGCCGTGGGCACGCCGCCCAAGGATGACGGTGACGCCGACCTCTCTTATGTTGAATCCGTGGCCCAGGGAATCGCCTGCGCCATTGATGACTATAAGGTTGTCGTCGAGAAGAGCACGGTTCCTGTCTATACCAACAGCTGGGTGCGCAAGATCATGCTGTTGAACGGAGCTCCGGCCGAGCTCTTTGACGTGGCTTCCAACCCCGAGTTCCTGCGCGAAGGCACTGCGGTGGCAGACTTCCTCTACCCTGACCGCATAGTGGTGGGCGCGGACAGCGAGCGGTGCGCCAAGTTGGTGGCTGAGGCCTATCAGCCCCTGGTGGACGGCAGCTACTTCAAGAATGCCGATGCTATCCCGGGCCCTGTGACCGGCCCGTTCCAAGCCCAGCTGATTCAGACCAGCGCCAAGAGCGCGGAATTGATCAAGCACGCCTCCAACGCGTTCCTTGCGATGAAGATTTCGTTTATCAACGCCGTGGCCAGCGTTTGCGAGGCGGTAGGCGCGGATGTGGAGCAGGTGCGTGAAGGCATTGGATCGGATTCGCGTATTGGCCGGCGTTTTCTCTCCCCCGGCGTCGGCTACGGCGGCTCATGTTTCCCCAAGGACCTGTTGGCTTTTCGCTCGGTGGCCCGCGAAAACGGCTGCCACTTCGGCCTGCTGGACGAGACCGTCAGAGTCAATGAAGAGCAGCGCAATCGCTTTATGAGGAAAGTCCGCAAAGCCCTGTGGACGCTGAAGGGTAAAAAACTCGCGGTGCTGGGACTGGCGTTCAAGAACGGCACGGACGATCTGAGAGAGTCTCCTGCCGTCTCGATCATCAAAGGGCTGGCCAAAGAGGGATGCTCCATCACTGCCTACGATCCTGCTGCCATGGATCGGGCTGCCGAGGAATTTGGCCCGAATAGCGCGATCAAGTTTGCCACCGGCTGTTACGAAGCGCTGGACGGCGCAGATGCCTGCCTGGTTTTGACCGAGTGGGAAGACTTTGCCGCCCTGGATCTGGCGCGAGTGAAGAAGCTTCTCCGTTACCCGATCGTGGTGGACGGCAGAAACCTGTTCAATCCTGAGCTCATGGAAGCGGCAGGGCTCAACTATTACAGTGTGGGACGGCCCGATGTGGTGGGCCAGAGTGCGGCGACTAAAGCCGCATTGAAGGAAGTGGGCAAGGAAATTGCAAAACACGAAGCGGCTTAGTTGTGGCTGTTGATTGAAGAAGCCGCATTGGGCCCGGTTGACTCGTTGTGATCAGGAACAAGGCGGCGCTACGGGGTAGGAAAATGCTTTCCGTTGTAGTGCCCATTTATAACGAAGAAGAGAACATTCGCGCGTTTCACCAGGCCGTGAGCGCTGTGATGGACGAGACCCAGGAAAGCTGGGAGATCGTCTTTGTCAACGACGGCAGCCGGGACACCTCGCTCTCTCTGTTGCTGGAGATTCAGAAGCACGACCCCCATGTCACGGTAGTTGAGTTTTCCCGTAACTTCGGCCACCAGCCAGCTCTCACCGCCGGTCTTCAAACCGCCCGGGGCGATGCCATCATGCTCATGGATGGCGACTTCCAGGACCCGCCGGAAGTCTTGCCGCGTATGGTAAAAGCCTGGAGAGAAGGCGCGAAAGTAGTGATCGCCGAGCGTTCGAGTCGCGCGGAGCGTGGCCTTCGGGGCAAGCTTTTCCCCTTGTTTTACAAAGTGATGGGCCTAATCTCCGATTTTCCGATCCCGCTGAACGCGGGGATTTTCGGCCTGCTCGACAGGCAGGCGGCTGACGCTATCATCAATCTCCAGGAGACCAACCGTTACCTCCCAGGCCTGCGCGCATGGGTGGGATTTCCGACGGCATTCGTCTATTACGAGCGGGCCGACCGCGCAGCCGGCGAACCGAAGCAGACTCTGGTTAAGCTCTTCAAATACGCCATGGACGCAATCTTCAGCTTCAGCTATAAGCCGCTGCGGCTGGGCATGGCGCTCGGCGGGATGGTGCTGGCGTTCACCCTGCTGTTGTCGATTGTGAACCTCGGAAACACGGTTTTCCACCTCAAGTTCTTTGGCGTGATACCGGGAGCGGGCCACATCGGTACCCTGCTGGCGATTCTTTTTCTGGGCGGCATTCAGCTCGTCTGTACCGGCTTGCTGGGCGAGTACATTGGAAGGATCTACGATGAAGTGCGTCGCCGGCCGCTCTACCTAGTGCACAAACTTCATCAGTCTCCCGCGGTGGCCGACACGCAGTTGCGTTTTGAGTCCGAGCGGGTTCTGGCGGCCGTAAAGGATTCTGCGGCATAGGAACGCTGTTATTCATTACCCTTTTTGCACAGGCCGCCCTTGTCTGCGGCCTGTTTTCTTGAGCAAATCACCTTAACCCTCTGATCGAAAATCAGCGCATCGCTTGATCTAACGCGGCTGCAACGCGTTTTCATGCTGTAACACTCGCTTAGAGTCAAAATCTAATGTAATTAAGTACTCTCCTGATACATCCAGAGTAGAACAACTCGTACGCTCACCTCCTCAAGGCTAAGCACCCTAGCTCTTAAGGAGTACGCGAGTGAAAAACGCAATCCTGTCATTGATTACGGCTCTGGCTCTGGGAACTGCATCTTTCGCGGGAGTCACCGTGACCTCGCCTTCGGCTGGCACCACTTCAGGGTCCCCGGTCCACTTCGTCGCCTCGGCAACGTCGACTCATCCTGTCACCGCGATGAGGATCTACGTGGACAACGTCAGCGTCTATCTGATTGCGGCAAGCAAGCTCGATACCTCAGTAACGATTGCGGCCGGCAGCCACAACGTCGTAGTCCAGGCGTGGGACTCCACCGGTGCCATCTTCAAGACGCCGCTGGCTCTCACGGTCAGCGGCAGCACGCCGCCGCCGCCTCCTCCGCCACAGCCAACGCCGCCTGCGGGCGCTGTTACCAAGATCAATATCGAACAAATGACTGGCTGGGAAAGCTGCACAGTGTGCGCGGGCGCCAACGCCCGCGGCCCGGTGGCCACCTATTCGATGGTCGAAAACCAGACATCGCCCTCGCTTGACGGCAACTCAGCCAAATTCAGCATCAGCGGAACCACCCCGTACTCTGACGCCCTGTGGTGGAAACAGCTGGGTGCGGTGGACACCGCCACCCATCTCCAATACGACGTGGATTTTTACGTCGCCAATCCGGGGGTGATCCAGGCGCTGGAATTTGATAACAATCAGTCCAACGGAGCGCACAAATTCATCTTCGGCTCGGAGTGCAATATCAAGGGCAATCACTGGGACGTCTGGGGCAACGCCTCGGGAAACTGGCTCTCCACGGGCATTCCCTGCGCAGCGCCCACCGCCTTCGTTTGGCACCATGTGACCTGGCAGTTCACGAGGACTGCCACCAATGTGGTCTTCGTCTCCCTGACGTATGACGGTGTTACCCACTACGTCAACCGCAGCTATCCGGCTCGGGCCTCAACCGTTCATGAGCTGAATGTGGCCTTTCAGATGGACGGCGACTTCGCCATGCACGCGTATTCGACTTGGCTGGACAAGGTGACGCTGACGTACTGGTAGTACTAGGGCAGGCGCTTTGCCCTTGCACAGGGCAGAATGGCCTGCATCGCGCTGAAATTGCAGCCAACACCAAAAACTGTGACGAGGGCGGCGAATCTGGCCGCCCTTTCACCTTCTCAGGACTAAGTTGCTGCCTTAATCACTTAGTAGTTCGCGGTTTTCGGTTTCTCGCGCGGGGGGCCGAAAAGGGTTGAGGCAGAGTAGATGCATCGTTAAAGTCAGCTTCGCCGTTGGAACTGAAGCGGCGCAAAACAATCCCCCTGGAGTAAAGTAGTGATGTTCAAGAAGACAACAAACGTATCGTTGATCACGGTGATTGCCCTGTTCGCTCTGTCGGTCACTTCAGTCCGCTCGTCCGCCCAGACAGTAAAATCGCAGATTCAGAAAATGTCCGGCTGGCAAAGTTGCGTCGCCTGCGCCGGAGCCAATGCCGCCGGCCCGGGAGCATCCATCTCCACGGCTACAACCGGCTCGCCCGCGTTGAGTGGCACCTCTAGAGTTTTCCACATCGCCAGTGGCAATCCTTACGCTGACGCCCTGTGGTGGAAGCAGGTTGGCGCCGTCAACACTGCCACCAACCTCCGTTATGACCTGGATTTCTACGTGACAGCCCCCCAGAACGCACAGGCCCTCGAATTTGACACCAACCAGGCCAATGGCCACATGCGCTTCATCTTTGGCAGCGAGTGCAACATTGCCTCAGGCCACTGGGATGTCTGGGGTAACACCGCGGGAAACTGGCTTTCCACCGGAATTCCGTGTGCCCGGCCTGCCGCCTACAAGTGGCACCACCTGACCTGGGAATATAAGCGCACCGCCACCACGCTTACCTACATCGCGGTGACCCTCGATGGTGTGAAGCACTACGTCAACCGCACCTATACGGGAAGAAGATCCAGCGTGAACGAGCTGAACATCGCCATCCAGCTGGACATGCGCTCCAACCACGCTGCCTATAGCGAGTGGATTGATAACGCAAAACTCACAGTTTGGTAATCCAAGGTTGTTCCTGTCGGCTCCGCTCCCGGGTTAACCGCCCGGGAGCTTTTTTGTGGATTTTTGTTGCAAATGTATTTACAGTTCCCCTTTTATTCGCCTATGATAGAACTATATAATGCATCGATTTTTCACGGCAAATCCAGCTGCACCGCAAATAAGGCAAGAGTCTCTCCCCTTCAGGATGGACATGCCGCATGGAGAAAATAATGGCTGACGAAAGACAGGAAAAAACCAGGGCAATCGATCTGGCACTGGCACAGATCGAAAAGCAGTTTGGCAAAGGGTCGATTATGCGGCTGGGGAGCAAAGAGGCGATTGTTCCGATCGCCGTGATCTCCACCGGCTCCATCTCATTTGACGCAGCCCTGGGTGTGGGCGGCTTTCCTCGTGGACGCGTAGTGGAAATATTCGGGCCGGAATCAAGCGGCAAGACGACCGTGGCGCTGCAGGTAATTGCGGAAGCGCAAAAGACCGGTGGCATGGCGGCCTTCGTTGATGCTGAGCACGCCCTGGATCCCATTTATGCCCGGAAGCTCGGCGTTGACGTGGACAACCTGCTGGTTTCTCAACCGGATTATGGCGAACAGGCCCTGGAAATTGCCGAAGCGCTGGTTCGCTCCAACGCAATTGACGTGCTGGTGGTGGACTCCGTAGCGGCCCTGGTGCCCAAGGCCGAGTTGGAAGGCGAGATGGGTGACAGCCATATGGGCCTTCAGGCGCGGCTGATGTCGCAGGCGCTGCGCAAGCTGACCGGCATTGTTTCCAAGTCCAGGACCTGCCTGGTCTTCATCAACCAGATCCGTGAAAAAATTGGAGTCATGTTCGGCAATCCTGAAACAACCACCGGCGGCAGGGCGCTCAAGTTTTATTCGTCCGTGCGCGTCGACATCCGCCGCATCGCCGCCATCAAGGATGGCGATCTGGTAGTCGGCTCTCGCACCAAGATCAAGGTGGTCAAGAACAAGACCGCCGCGCCGTTCCGCGAGGCTGAATTCGACATCATGTACGGCGAAGGCATTTCCCGCGAAGGCGACTTGCTGGACCTGGGCGTGACCAAGGAAATGGTGGAGAAGTCCGGCGCTTGGTTCAGCTATAAAGGCGAGCGGATTGGCCAGGGACGCGAGAACGTCAAGCAGTTCCTGAAAGAAAACAAGGACGTGACTGCCCGGCTGGAGGCCGAGCTGCGCAAAGAGCTGGGTCTGCTGAAACTTGCAGCCGAGCCTCCGGCGCCGTCTGTCGAACAGAAACAGGCTGCTGCCGCTCACGCCAGGATGCCGGTAGGAAAGCGATAAAAGAGATTCCTGCGTGCGACGGCCGAGTCGGATGGGCGCGATTAAGAATGTGCGGTAGCTTCAAGGGACTATTGACTCAGCTATGATTGAAGGGTGAGGAAGATCGTTACCCGCATGCTGCTGGTCTTGGCCGCGCTCTATCTGGGATTGCTGGTGATTGCGTTGTTTCTTTCTGACAGCATGATCTTCCTGCCGCATCCCTCGTCCTATAAAGATTCACCCGAAATTGTGAAGATCAATACCTCCGGCGGAAAGAAAATTTCCGCCGTTTATCTTTCCAACCCATCCGCCAAGTTCACTCTGCTGGTCAGCCACGGCAACGCCGAGGATTTGGGCGACGACCGGGACTGGCTGAGAAATCTCCAGCAAGCCGGGTTCAGCGTCTTTGCCTACGACTATGAGGGTTATGGAACCAGCGAAGGGAAGCCCACGGAAAAAGCCGCTTACCAGGATGCGGCCGCTGCCTATGGCTTCCTGGCCGTGGACCTGAAGACGCCTCCCGAACGCATTGTGATTTTTGGGCGATCAGTAGGCACTGGGCCGGCAACATACATCGCGGCAAAAAGGCCCTCCGCCGGACTGATCCTGCAAAGTCCCTTCGTTTCAGCTTTCCGCGTGCTTACGCGGATCCCCTTGTTGCCCTTCGACAAATTTCCCAATTACAAATACATCCGGCATGTGCACTGCCCGGTGCTGATCATGCACAGCCACAAGGATTCAGTGATTGGCTTCTGGCACGGAGAGAAGTTGTTCCATTTGGCGAACCCGCCGAAGCGCTCTTTCTGGGCTATCAATGCCGACCACAATGAGATGGATCTGGCTCGCGGCTATTTTGAAGCCATCGAGTCATTTGCGGCGACGCTGGAAAAAGCGCCCATCCAGCCCCCTCCACTGCCTTCGCCCCCCGTACCCTGATCGGCGCGCCTGGGGCGCGCCTCGATCAGGGCTGATGAAACGCCGGAACTACTTCATGGTTGTCGGGTGACAGGTTGACCCAACGCCCGGAGGCGCGGGAATGCCGGTCGGCGGCGTGGCCCAGGGCTTACCTGTGAAATCAAAGAAGTCAAGCAAGCTGGGCTGCGCCGCGTCACGCTTGGTCAACGCGGGCAGGCTGTAGCGCTCCTCCAGGAAATGCAGGACCGCCGTGTGGTCCATGGCATTGTGTCCAACGTAGTGACGCCGCGCGAACGGCGAGACGATGAAGTTCGGCACGCGGAAGCCGAGTTGTGCGCCAAAGCCCTGGTGTGCGGCGTTGGCTGCGTCGGCAGCGTGTGCCCCTGGACTAGTGGGCCGCAGATCACAATGGTTGGTATAAACACCCGCGGTCGTGGGAGTGCACGGCAGAAAAGTATCGGGATTGACGGCAATGGGAGCGATATCTCCCTCAAGGCCAGCCAGCGAAGCGCTGGTGTTCTGGTTGGTGTGTCCCGGCACCGGCGGTACGTGATCGTAAGGCCCGCCGCCCTCGTCAAAGCTGAAGAACAACACTGAGTCAGACCATGCCGGACTTGCCATCAGGGAATTGATGATGTTGGAAATCTGCGCCTGGCCAGCCAGAATCGACTGCCCGGAACCCGGATGTTCGTCGCCATGCCCGAAGTTGGCTTCGATATAAGAGAAGGCGGGCAAAGCGTTGTTTTTCAGATCGGTGAAGTACTGGCTAAGCGGCGCAATGTGGGTTGAATCCACGGTAAGGACACCGGCCGAATTTCTGGAAATATATTTTCCGCTGTAACCGAAATAGGTAAACGTGGTTGATGGGCTGCCGTTCGTATTGGTGGCCGAGTAATAGATCTTCCAGGAAATGTTGTGCTCATCGAGCAATTGGAAGATGGTCTTGGCGGTAAGCTGCGGGGCGTGATCATCATTGCCCGGATCGAAGGCATAGCCCTGCGTGGTGCCGCCGCTCATGGTCGCCAGGCGGTTGGGGATGGTCTTGCTCGCGATGGGCGAGAACCAGCGGTCCGACAAGGCAAATTGCGATGCCATGAAATAGTAATAATTCAACTCGGCCGCGCCGGTGGTACTGGTGTCCTGATAGAAGGCCATGGCGCGCTCGCCCGCGAGATCGGTAAAGGCCCCGCTCCCGCTGCCGGATTTGGCGAACCCTTCCGCCGTGTGCACAAAGCCATCCATCAGGATGCCGCGCGTGGTGGTGAA
>DASTPO010000554.1:0-9081 GCA_035762225.1 Candidatus Angelobacter sp. | reverse complement strand
GCCGTCGCTGGTTAGATGGACAAGGCCATCATCGGTTCCCGCCCAGATCATGCTCTTCTTGACCGGCGACTCCGCCAGAGCAAAGATCGTGTCGTAGTATTCAACGCTGGTGATGTCCAGGGTGATCGGTCCGCCGGATGGCTTCTGCTTGGACTTGTCATTGCGCGTCAGGTCGCCGCTGATCGGGGTCCAGCTCTGCCCTGCGTCTGTTGACTTGAAGACCATCTCCGCGGCCGCGTACAGCGTATTGGGATCGTGCGGCGAAATCAGCAACGGTGAAGTCCACTGGAACCGGTGCAGAAGCTTCTCCGCGCCGTTGCCGGATACATCCAGCGGCCAGACGGAGATGTCCACCAGTTGCTCGGTGCGTTTGTCAAAGCGCGAGACAAAGCCTTCAGCGCCGGCAAACGTGATATTAGGATCATTTGGATATGGTGCAATGTAGCCGCACTCTCCACCACCAACCGGATACCAGTCCTGGCGGCCAATCACGCCGTCATCGTCATAGCTTTTGATCGCGATGGTGGTGTTATCCTGCTGCGCACCGTAGATGTAATAAGGCCAGCGATTATCGGTGATCACGTGGTAGAACTGCGCTGTCGGCTGGTTGTATTGCGTCGACCAGGTACGGCCGCCATCCACCGAAACTGTCGCTCCGCCGTCATTGCCGTTGATCAGCCGTTCCGGATTGTCGGGATCAATCCACAAGCCGTGATGGTCCCCGTGAGGCGCAGGCAGAAGGCCAAAACTCCTGCCGCCATCGGTGGAGCGAAACATTCCCGTGTTCAAGACATAAACCGTGTCCGGGGCCTTGGGATCGGCGAAGATGTGGCTGAAGTACCAGGCGCGCTGGCGTAACCGGCCGTCTTCGTTCATCCGTATCCAGTTGTCTCCGCCATCGTCGGAGCGGTAGAGCCCGCCTTGCTTGGATTCCACCATGGCATAAATCTTGTTGGAGTCGCCTCCGGAAACCGATATTCCAATGCGCCCCATGATGCCCGAAGGCAGGCCGTGGCCTTCAATATGCGTCCATGTGGTGCCGCCGTCCGTTGACTTGTAGATCCCGCTTCCCGGCCCGCCGCTATTCAGGCTCCACGGCGTGCGGTAGACCTCCCAGAGAGAAGCAAAGAGCGTGTTGGAGTTGTTAGGATCGAAGACCACGTCAATCGCGCCGGTCTTGTTGTCCTTATATAAGACCTTCTGCCAGGTCGCGCCGCCATCGGTTGTGCGAAATACGCCGCGCTCTTCATTCGGCCCATAAGCGTGGCCCAGAGCGGCGACAAAAGCGATGTTTGGGTTCCTGGGATCGATGATCACCGCTCCAATGTGCCGGGTATCCTTCAAGCCGACGTTCTTCCACGTCTTGCCAGCGTCCAGCGACTTGTAAACGCCGTTGCCATAGGAGATGTTGCCGCGAATGCAGGCTTCGCCCGAACCTACATAAATAATGTTGTGATCGGAGGGCGCGACGGCGATAGCGCCGATGGAGGCAATCGGCTGCTTATCAAACAGCGGCTGCCAGTTGGATCCCGCGTCCGTGCTCTTCCATACCCCGCCGGAAGCTGCGCCGAAATAGAAAACGTTAGGCTCTCCGGGCACGCCGGTCACGGCCAGCACGCGGCCTCCGCGAAATGGGCCTACCTGACGCCAGCTCATCGCGTTGAACAGCTTCTCATCCACCTGATTTGCCGCTTGCGTCGGCTGGGCCTGCGCCTGCGCCGCCGTTTTTGCCGGCGCGGCTTTGGCCGTCTTTCCCGTAGACGATTTCTTGGCCCTCTTGTCTTCTGAGGTGGTGGGGGCTGTTTGCTGCGTTTGTGCGACGGGTATCAGGAGAAGAAAGGTCAGGCAGAAATGAAAAACACGATTCCGGAACATCATGCGGATGTAAGCTCCTAAGGTGGACGGGCGGGATCATGATACGAGCGCATGGGTACCGAATGCAATCGCGTCTCGTTTCCACCGCAGGATCAATCGCGGGCGTCGGATTTTTGCCGTCTTTCACTTCCCTTCGAATTCCACCAGCCCATCACGGTAGTTGATGGTCATCGACTTCTTCCCCCACATGGCGTTGAACCCGATTTGACCGGACACCTCCACGCCCAGGTCCTTGCTGATGGCGTGCAGATCAACCGTGCTCATTGTGGCCCCGGTCTTACGCGTTTTAGCAAACACCAGGGTCGCGTCATTGGTAAAGAAGGCGCTGCTGACCTGGCCGCTGGCTCCTGACATGGTCAGGTTGGAAGCATGCATGTCAGGCACGGATTTTCCCAGCTCCGGCGTAATCGTGTTGATATTCGCGCCGGTATCGATGATGAACAGACCCGAAGCTTTCTTGCCCGCCTCTGTTGACACCAGCAGCAGATGCCCAAAGGTATAGGCTTGAGCGAACGAACCGGAGGCGGAATTTTCAGCGCCATCGGATGCTGGCGGTAACGGCTCCAGCCGCAATTTCTGCCGGGAAAAATCCACGCTGACCAGGTAATTGGAGAACACGTCGCCGCCGATCGTGCCGTCTACCTCAGCGATCTCATGTGGCGTGGCGTGGATGAAGCAATCATGAAATTCCAGGTTCCCGATCACCACTTTGTCCACCCAGGCTTTGTAGCCCGCATTGACGCCGGATTTGCCCAGACCCTCCAGCGCCTGCTCTGAAAGCTTGTGCGCTCCAACCTTTTCCGCCAGCTTGCGCGTGATGATCACGCCGGAAGCTCCGGTATCGAGCATCAGCGTCACCGTGGCCCGGTCATTCAGGCGCACCCGCACTCCGTACCCTCGCGGTGACATTCCGGGCCCCATGGGCAGAGATTCCAGGTTGATCTCGGCCCGAGGCACCTGGCGTGCAGGCACCCAGACCTTGCGGCCCGCAAGCGCATTGAGAAAATCTTTGAACTCGCGCTCGCGCCTGTCGGTCTCGGGATCGTTGTGAAACTCCGCCAGATGCTTCTCCAGCCCCTCGATATTTAGCGGATACGGTTGGCGCACCGCCCATTCATACAGAGCGTCGCCATCGTCGGGATCAAGCTCATGCGCTTTGGCAACGGCCGCTTTCGCTTTGGCGCGCCGGGAAAGCGCAGCATCTACCCTCCCCTGGCCCAGCCAAGCCCGGGCCGATTTTGGGTCGATTTTCAAAGCAGCATCGAATTCATTCTCCGCGTCCGGGATCAGCCCGCGGCGGAACTGAACATCCCCGCGAGCAGCGTGGGTTATCGCCGAATCAGGGAAGGCGGACAAGCCCGCGCGCGAGCTTTCGTCGGCGGCTTTCACCTCATCCTGCTTGAGCAGGCTCTGTACCAGTCCGGCATACGCCTCCGCCGAAGGCCTGGTCTCGTTCAATTGTCGAAAGGCCGCCGCGGCGCCTTTGAAATCACCGTTCTTCAAGAGCAGGCGTGCCGAAGCCAGCGATGCCTCATGGGAATCGACGCTCGTCTGCGTCCACGCAGCGCACGCTACAAACAACAGCAAAAGAAGAGGCCCCAATTTGGTCACGAACCTAGAACGCATGGACGCAGCATACTTGCGCGCAGCCGCATGAGCAAATTCAGGCGTGGTTTCGTCCCAGGTGTACGCAGCAAGAAGCCTAATGACAAAAGAGGCGCCGCAGCGCCTCTCTGTCCGCCTACTGCCGGCTCAATCGGTTTTCGTTGCTGTCATCTCAATCTGCAGGCGCTTGTTGCTGTTGACGTCATCCATGCTGGAAATCACCTGCGGCTTGCCCGGCGTCAACAGCGTACGGATGCGCTGCGTCACCCCGCGCAGTACAGGACGGCTCCCCGCGGTCCGCGGATCGGCATTCTGCTCGGGGATGGCAAAGTTGGTAATGGTAACGTCCACACTGACCGCGACTTTATTGTTGGCGGTCTCCACCGCGGAGCATCCCAGATCGAAGCCTACGTCGGCATAGGTGATGCCGCCGTTGCCAGAGTCGATTGGCACCTTGGTCCCGATCTTCAGCTTGTTGCCGCCATGGTCGTCGGCCTGCACCATGAGGCTGTAGTCGCGCTGATTGATCTTCTTGCCGTCCTGCAACTCGTACACGCTGAAAGCCAGCTTGTAGTTGGGTATGGCCGCAGGCCTGGGGACCACATCCTTAGTCGGCTGTTCGTGGACCTTCTTGGCCGTATCTTCCTGGGCGATCAGAGTGCCGACGGCCAGGAGGATCACCATCACTATCAAAAACCTTTTCATTGCTATCTCCTATCTATTATTTGTCAGCCGCTGGGGCCGGGTTGCGGGCTCGTGGTCCTCCCAGAACACCTGCGCTTCTCTGGGATCTTCCGTGGGGATCTGTGCGATTACGTCTTCTTTCGGCGTGTTCTCCAGAAAGGCAAACATCTGCCTTTCCTGCTCGGTCAAGGCCACCGGTGTCGGGAATATTGCCGGCCGCTGTGCAATCGGCAGGTCTTGCGAGCTGCCACCTTCGTTAGGAATCTTGCGCGCCACCGCTGCCCGATGAACTCGAGAACTTCCTCCAGCAGCGTGCGAGAATTCTTGTCTTGTGGCGCTTTTGACCTGGTTGGAAGGATCTTGCACTTCGATTCGCGGCTTCTCCGTTCGCAACACCCGTTTCTGACCTCCGGTTCGCGAAAAGACGGTCATCAGAACCAGGGCCGCCACCACAGCCGCTGCTCCTCCCCAGAGCAAGAACGCCACCCATGCGCCTTGCGGCCTCCGGCCGCTCTGGATTCGCAGATTCGCCAGAACGCGGCTTTCCAGGCCCTGACGAGGCTCGGCTGCGGAGTACTTTGAAAGCAGGCCGTCCAATATCTGCTCCAGCTTGGCATCGTCTTGTCCACCCATATTGTGCTCAGCCATTTTTTCCCACCTCCACCAGACTGGCCAGTTTCTCTTTAAGCAGTCGGCGTGCGCGGAACAGCCGTGTTCGCACCGAGCTCTCTGGAATGTCCATTACTTCCGCAATCTCGGCCGAGTTCAATTCCTGAACTGTGGACAATTCCAGCGGCTCGCGCAGTTCATCCGGCAGGCTGGCAATCAGACGCTGCAGCTGTAGCTGCATTTGCCGGTGGACCAGCTGCTCGTCGGCCGCGGGTCCTGCATCGCTTATTGTGTCAATGGTTCGTATGTCCGATTCATCTTCGTGGAGCAGAACGGCTTTGCCGGTGGCTCGTCGCTTGTCCAGCGCGGTGGTCCAGGCAACGCGGGCCAGCCAGGTCTTGGCGTTGCGGATCTTATGCAATCGCTGCTGGTGCTTCACTACCCGCAGGAAGCATTCCTGCACCGCATCTTCAGCGTCCGCGTGATTGCGCAAAATGGAGTAGGCGATCCGGAAAACCATTCGCGCGTGGTCCTGAACCAGGGATTCCACGGTGCAGGCCGTGGCTTCCGTTGGCATCGCGCATTTCAAGATGGTTTGTTCCAATATTGCCTGCCCTGCCATTTTGCCTTCCTGAAATGACAGACTCCAGGAGAACGGAAAGTGTTCTGAAATTTTGCACGTATTTCAAGCTGATAGGGCGAAAAACAGACAGGAAGGACGGTCAGTGGAAGCGGTTAGCGGACCATGGCGGAATCTCTGACCACTACGTCCAGTTGCACCGGCAGTTCCAGGGTGATCCTGGCGCCTTGAGGCTCCAGATTGGCTGCCTGGATTTCTCCGCCGTGCTCTTTCACGATGCCATAGCAAATGCTGAGGCCAAGGCCAGTCCCTTTGCCTACCGGCTTGGTGGTATAGAAAGGATCGAAGACTCGGTTGACGTCGGCGAACCCGTGGCCGGTGTCGTCAAAGCGCACGATCACGCGTGGCCCCACCCGGGCGGCTTCAATCTTAATGCGTTTTTCCCGGCTCCCGTCCAGCGCGTCAATGGAGTTATTCAGCAGGTTGAGCAGGATCTGTTTGAACTGGTCTTCATCCACAGCCACGTGCGGGAGGTCAGGTTCAATTTGCAGTTCGACCTTTACATCCTGGTTGCGCAGGTGATATTCGCGCAAGGAGAGCACGTCCAGCAACAACGCCTGCAGATTGGCCGACTTCTTTTCCGGGCTGCTTTGCCGGGCAAAGCGCAAAAGGTTTTCAATAATCCGCTTCATGCGCTGCGCTTCACGCACCATCTTGTCCAGTTTCTGCCGGGTTGGGCCGGCAGGTATATCGTCGCTGAGCAGCTCGGCATAGCCCACAATCGAAGTCAGCGGATTATTCAACTCGTGCGCCACGCCGGCCACCAGCTGACCCATGGCAGCCAGTTTTTCCGCGCGGGCCAATTGACGGTGCAGAGCGGCATTGTCAATTGTCACTGCCAGATCGCCGGCCAGAAGCTCGATCTTTGACATTTCTTCCGCATTCACGCGAGTAACGTCGCGCGGATCGCTCAACCCTATGCATCCGACATGCGCACCGCGGGTGGAAAGCAGCGAAACCAGCACCTGGCAGCCCTTTGTCCAATACTCTGAAGGCTGGTATTCCGTGGGGCTGGCAACCTGGCCGTATTTCGCCATCTGCTCAGGCTGCAGCAGCACCGAATGCTGTCCCAGCCTGGAGCCTATTGAACACGCCTGCACCAGATCGTCAAATTTCCAGATGTCATTGCATTTGTGCTCGATCGCGTGCGCCGCCTCCCCCACATATCCGGCATGTCCGGCCGAATAAAGGTTTTTTCCGTCGTGGGTAAGGATGATGGAAACGCGGTCAAATGTGCTGGTCTCCCGGATGGCTTCGGCGATCTCCTTGCAGAGCGTATTGATGTCGGCGCCGTTCAGCAGGCGAGAAGTAATGCCGGCAAAACGCTGCAGCTGGTGGTTTACCTTCCGCTCGCGTTGCCGCGCTGATCGCAGGAACTCAGATTTGTCCTCCAGCAGAGTCAGGATCATGCCGAAGGCGACAAAGAATTTAGGCGTGTTCCACAGTTCAGGATTTACCTTGAGATTCGGCGCATAGGCATCCAGCAGACTGCCGACCGGAAACACCGCTCCCCACAATAGGAAACCGCCGGCGCTGGTGATAACCCCAGGCGTCCAGCGCTGGTAGCGCCTCCAGAAAAGGAAGCCGGGCAGCGCGAACCCCAGCGTCAGCATGGCCAAAAAGCCGAAATCGAATTGATGATGCCACGCGCGGAAGATAGAGAAACTTCCGGCGATGAAAACGACCGGCGCCCAGTAGGCGAACTTGATCGTCAATTTGCGACGTAACGCTACAAATAGAAGTGGTCCGTAAAAAGCAATCACCAGGCACGGGATGTAAAGCGCCCGCCATTTCAGGTCATACGCCAACCCGACCGTGTAAGTCATCACCGGGACGCCGGTCAGGGCCAGCAAGCTCAAGGTAAGCTGCGCATTCTCAAAAAAGGAAGTCAGGGATGCAATAAAGAACAGGGCTGAAAGTTGCAGCGAGCCCAGGTCAATCATGAAGGTGAGCGGCGTCAGGTTACCGTCGGCCGGCTCGAATATCTGCACGAAGAAGTGAACAAAGATCAGGACCCAGGCGACAATCCAGAGATGCAGTCGCGTCGATTTGACGTGGCGCCGTAACGATACAAAAATGCCGACCATGACGGCCAGTACTAGTATCGTTGGAAGCTTGTCAAACAAAGAGGTCATACGTGCGGTTCCCCGTACCTATCAAGGGGACGAGATTATCACGCTGCAAGGAAAAACATATGTAATAAGGTGGCCGTTAAGTGTGACCACAGTAACTTTTTGATGGCAAAAAAGGTTCCGAAACGGGAATCCTCCCAGCCAGGGCCGTTTTCAGGCCTGCTATACTGGCGTTCATACGGGGTTTTTCCCGTCTCCCGGCCGAAAAAGCCTCTTCAGGGCGATTAGCTCAGCTGGTTAGAGCGCCTGCCTTACAAGCAGGAGGTCCACGGTTCGAGTCCGTGATCGCCCACCATTCAAATCAATAAGTTACCGGATGCAGTGTTTGGTAACTGTGTCGTCAAGATTTGCCATAACCCTAGTTTGACCTGCTTTTCCTGCTCAGGTCTGGCCTGCGCTACGTTCAGCGCCGATCTGACATGTTCCAGATCCGGGTGTTGGTAAGCATTGCCGCCTCAGTGCTGGTTTGTCCCATCAGCGCATCACCAAAGCTAAGGATGCCGGTGCGTTGAAGCAGCTCCGTTCCAAAGTCGTGCCGACGGCAGTAAAGCTTCACTCCCACCGGCAACCAGCAGTAGATTTCCATTCGGATCTAAACCTGACAGGTTCAGGCCTCGCGAAGGACAATCATGGGATCTACTTTCATCGCGCGCCGGGCCGGAAGGTAGCTGGCTAGAACGGCGACCGCAAACAGAATCAGCGGCACGATCAGAAACACAGCCGGATCATGGGGGCGCACTCCGTAGAGCAAACTTGCCATCATGGACGCAGTCGATGCAGAAACAACCAATCCGGCAACGATTCCCACACCAGCAAGCGCGACACCCTTGCGTAAGAATAGTTTCAGAATGTCGTCCCGCTGGGCGCCCAAGGCCATGCGCAGACCGATCTCACGGGATCTTTGCCCAACCATATAGGCCAGCAACCCGTAAATTCCGATCGAGGCCAGCAAGAGCGCGCCGCCCGCAAATCCCGCCACCAAATTTGCCGAAAACCTGCGCGATGCCAGCGATGCATCCAGTACCTCATCCATCGAGGTGACGCCGAACACCGGCAGCCCTGGATCCACGCTCTGAATCGCGCCGCGAATCTGCGGCTCCAGCGTGCTCACCGGCAACGAAGCTCGCAGAGCCAGGCTCAACGACCGCCCGACAAATTGATTTAACGGAACATAGATGTGCGGCACGCCATCGACATCGAGCCCGTCGTGCTTGATATTTTTCACCACGCCCACCACCGTGCTCCATGGATTCACCGGATTCCGCCCGAAACGCAACCGGATGCGCAGCCGCCGGCCCACCGGATCACGATCCGGCCAGTAGCGCCTTGCCGTCGCCTCATCGATGATCGCCACGGGCAACTTGCCATCTTCATCGTCCTCGGTGAAAAAGCGCCCTTCCACCAGCGGTGTTTGTATCACCCGAAAATAATCCGGGCTGATGCGGATAATTTCGGCGCTCAAATCTCCCGGGGAATCCGTGCGCCGGTCTTCGATGTCGAGCGAATTGTGGTTCGTGGCGCCGTACGCCGCCGCAT